>JAYVYF010000107.1:0-8116 GCA_043784585.1 Burkholderiales bacterium | reverse complement strand
GCCCCAATCGACGATGCGATCATCAATCTTGCAATTGGCCGATTCCGCTTTTAGCATTTCAAATTTTTCGCGCTTGGTGAGGGCCGCGGGGCTTTGATTCACCGCCGAGCGATAGTGGCCGGATAGCTTGGGCATCGCAAATGTCGAATAATCCGCCACGCTGTTGCCGGCGGTGAGCTTCGCCCAATCGTGCGCACGCCGGGTGGCCTCACGCAAGCCGGTTTCCGACAGGTCCGAGGTCGCCGCATAACCAAATCCGCCCCGGTCAATCACCGTAATCATCACCCCGCGATCCACCGATGTTTTGGGCGGTTCGGCGATATTTTGCTGAACCGATAATTGCTCCGCCGTCTCCTCGACAAATCGGAAAGAACAAAAATCAGCCGCGGGCGCGATACGTTTAAAAATGGATTCGAAAGAAGCGGTCATGGTGATGTAGCCATTGGTGGATATGTGGATTGTTGGATTTATGACGGAATCGCCATTTTAACAGCGTGGCGAAGAATGGCTAGCTGAGATTACTTTAGTAAAGTCTTTTATTGGCGGGGCGTTTGGATCATTTATGTTTAAAGGTGCGCTTTGATATTAGGGCTATGGTTTTGGGAATGGCTCTCGGCCGCACCCAACCTTTGAAAATAGTGGGTGTGTGTGATTGCTATAGTCGCAGTCTTCAACCATATTTCACTCATAAATCCTCAATCGTGGAAGTAAATATGACGGTCACTCTTATTCTTCATGATGTTTCTGACGACGACGTTTCAGCGCTTAACCGGCTTGCGGCTTTAGCAGGAAAAACCGCTGAAGCGATGCATCTCGATATTTTGAAATCAGCGCTTCAACGTTTAAGGCGTCGTTCATTTGCGGACGTTTTGTTGAGCATGCCGAACGTGGGCGAAGATGCCGATTTTGATAGTCGAAACTTAACCTCTTGAGCTAATTTATACCGCCAAAATGCTGATGCAATTTCGAAATATGTTGCAGGTGAGCCAGGCCGTTGGGCGCGGCGACGACAACAGAGTCGAGATGCTTTGTAACGGCGCGCTCGTGCGCGACGCAGGTGATACGTTTGCGCTCGGCGTGTTGACAAATATGTATTGGCGAAGTGAAAAATACGAGCAAGCGTTATCCTTTGCGCTGCGAATTTTAGCTATCACGCCAAATGACTTTGATGCGCTTCGGATTGCAACGCAAGCCTACTTTAACCGGAGCGACTATCGACTCACCTACGATTGCGCAAAATGTTTGTGTGCATCGATGCCATCAGTTTTAACACCCAGTCTGGATCTGACTGCGGTTTTACGTCCGTTTGTATGGATTCCAATAGTTCGCGCTGCGCGTGCCCGCGATGCCGAGAACATGAGTGAAGAAGAAAGTCATCGCGCTGATTGGACTGAATGGGCGAAGGGATATGTTCTTTGGTACGAGTCTGAATCGCTAACGGCTGAACCTTTACCAAATCAGGGTCATCCATAGCCCCCAATCGCCCCAGCCCTGTTAAGCTTCTTGCCTTCTCTCCTTTCCATTCACCCCATGCTCAGCTATCGCCACGCCTTTCACGCCGGTAATCACGCCGATGTGCTCAAACACTTTGTACTCGCCGAATTGACCGCGTATTTGGGCCAAAAAGACACGCCGTTTTACTACGTCGATACCCACGCCGGGGCGGGGCTTTATTCGCTGGATATTGGCTATGCGACCAAGCTGGCCGAGTATGTGGATGGCATTGGACGCCTTTGGAAACGCGATGATTTGCCGGCGCCACTGGCAGAATATGTGAAGCTGGTTCGTGCGATCAATCCTGACGGAAAATTAAAAGCCTATCCTGGCTCGCCGTGGATTGCGCATCAGACGTTGCGCGAACAGGACCGCTTGCGATTGTTTGAATTGCATCCGGCCGATGCCGAGCTGTTGCATGGGAATTTTCGGCAATTCCCGCGCCGCGTGATGCTTAATTGTGCCGATGGATTTGCTGGTATTAAAGCGCTGCTGCCACCGCCGCCACGCCGCGCGCTGGTATTGATCGATCCATCCTATGAAGATAAGGCCGATTACCGCAACGTGATTGCTGCGCTGGAAGATTCGCTGGCGCGATTTGCGACCGGCGTCTACGTCGTGTGGTGTCCGCAGCTATCGCGCCCTGAGTCGCGCCAGTTGCCGCATAAATTAGTGCGCCTCGGCGCGAAGAGTTGGCTTCATGTGAGCCTGACTGTTCGCAAACCCGACAACGATGGCTATGGCATGCACGGCAGCGGATTATTTATTGTCAATCCACCGTGGATGTTGCGTAACACCCTGGAGGAGGTGATGCCGTATTTGGTGACCGTGTTGGGGCAGGGTGCCGGGGCGGGGTTTACGTTGGAGAGTGATGAAAAATAGGGTGGGGACGCTAAATCCAGCCCTCATTTGTGAACAAAGGCAAATTGATGGACAAAATTAACGTCGTCATGCAATTATCGGCGCCTGTCCAAGTCAATTTAGGTGCGGTAATAATCCAACAATAAAAAGTCGTATTCTGAATGCGACGAAGTCGCACTTCTTAAAGGGAATCAACATGAACTTTCGCCTTAAAGTAAATCTTGTTTTGGTCGGTACCGCGCTTTTGGTGATGGTGCCGGGTGGCTGGTATGTCAACAAAATTATGCGTGAGCAAGCCAGTCAAGATGTCATCAAGCAAGCGAATATGCTCATGGAAGGGGCATTAGCGACGCGCAGCTACACGACGGATTTGGTCAAACCACAGCTCGATCCGATGCTGGTTGATAAATTCCTTCCGCAGACTGTTCCGGCGTTCGCAGCGACAGAGACCTTCGATCGCTTCCGTAAAAAATTTGCTAACTTCAAATACAAGGAAGCAGTTCTCGATCCAACCAACCCCCGCGATCTTGCCGATAAGTTGGAAACCGAGATCATCAGCCGCTTTGTGGCCGACCCATCGCTAAAGGAAGTGTCTGGCGAAAGTTTCCGCCACTTTGACCGGCTTTACTACGTTGCCAGACCCATTCAAATCAAGAATCCAGCATGTCTCGTCTGTCATGACACTCCGGATCGCGCGCCGCAGACGATGCGCACGACTTATGGGGACAAAGGCGGTTTTGGCTGGAAAAAAGACCAGATCGTCGGCGCCCAAATTATAGTCGTGCCCGCTTATGAGCAGGACAATTCCACAACGGCGATTCTGAAAGTGATTGCCGCTGTATCCATCGGCTTTTTCCTAATGATGATGCTGGTTGTAAATTTGTTGATTCGCCCAAAAAATCGGTAATTCGGCGCCGGTTGCATGTTTGATTAACCCGAAAATATTTACACTCGCTGAACTAAACGGTTGTCGACACTAGCCTTGCGGGCCTGACCCGTCCACAGAAATTGCCGCCATCGCGGCAATTTCTTTTTCCGTCATCCGCACTAGATGCCATTCCGGCATGATGGCGGCACCCAGCGATTTATAGAACTCGATGGCGGGCGTATTCCAGTCGAGCACGCGCCATTCAAATCGGCCGCAGCCGCGTTGCAGTGCCAACTGCGCAAGATGTCGCAGGAGTTGTTTTCCATAGCCGTGGCCGCGCGCTTCGGGAATTACGAACAGATCTTCCAAATACAAACCCGGCTTACACAGAAACGTTGAAAAAGTGCTGAAGTAAAGGGCAAAGCCGATGGGTTTACCCGCCTCAAAGGCGACCACACATTCGCATGATTTGGCTTTGCCGAATAGCGATTCGTATAGCATTTCTGTGTTGCCTGTGATCATGTCGGCAAGTTTTTCATACACCGCGAGTTGTTTGATGAGATCAAAAATCGTAGCAACGTCGGCGGGTGTGGCGGGACGAATGGATAAGTTATTTATCATGGGTTTTCAATTAGTTAAAAAGTATTTTTCCATTCACGTATTGCACTAAACACTAATTCTGGCTTGCCTTTTGAGGCATTATTGGCTGTAGTGCCGCTTGCATCCTTGAGTTTCATATCGGCAGCTTTAATTACCGCGGGCGAATCCCAGCGCAAAAAAGGATTGGTTGCAATTTCATTTGCAATTGTGAACGGCACGGTCGGAATATTTTTTTCACGTCGGGCGGCATCGGTTTTGGCGCGCGCTTGCAGAGCCCTGTTTGCGGGCTCCACGGTCAGAGCGAATTTGATATTTGCCATGGTGTATTCATGTGCGCAATAGACGATCGTGCTTGGCGGCAATGCTTTTAGCTTGGCAAGCGATGATTGCATTTGTGCGGCGGTGCCTTCAAATAATCGGCCGCATCCGCACGCAAAAAGCGTATCGCCACAAAATAGCCAGCCTTCATTTTTTGCATAATAAGCAATATGTCCTGCGGTGTGGCCAGGCACATCAATCACATTGAGGCTCACGCCGAGCTCAGAAACCACACTGCCTTCGTGCAACGCCTCAGTGCGTGCGGGAATGTGCTCCTGTGCCGGTCCATAAACCGGAATCGTGCCGCGCATGTTATAAAAATCCAGCAGCGGCTCCACGCCGCCGACGTGATCGGCATGATGATGTGTGGTTAAAATTGCCGTGAGCGTCAGGTTATTTGCGGTCAGGAAATTGATGATCGGGGTCGCGTCACCCGGATCGACCACGGCGGCATGCGACTCGTTATGAATCACCCACAAATAATTATCCTTGAACGCAGGAACATTGGCGACGTTTAGCATCCGGACGAAATCCAATCGGTTAAAATAAGGTTATGACATCATCGAGTTTACAGGACTGGTTTCACGCGCCGCTCGGGCAATATCTGCTGGCGCGCGAGCGGGCGTGGCTTGACGGGGTGGTGCCGGATATTTTTGGTTATCACGCGATTCAATTAGGACTGCCGCAATTTGATCTGCTGCGCGAATCGCGGATCGCGCATCGGGTGATTGCGTCGCCAACCGGTCCGCCAAACTTGAGTCCTTCGGAATCTCAAACCCCCCACCTGCTTGCGCAGTTCGCCGAACTGCCCTTTGATGAGCAATCGATTGATCTTTGCATGCTGCCGCATGTGCTGGAATTTGCCGATAATCCGCATGAAATTTTGCGCGAAGTGGATCGGGTGATGCGGCCAGAAGGACGCATTCTGATTATTGGTTTTAACCCGTGGAGTTTGTTCGGCGTACGGCGCACATGGTCGTCCAAGGGTTATCCTTGGACCGGTCAATTTGTATCGCTGGTGCGGATGAAAGATTGGCTGCAGTTGCTTGGGTTTGAGCCGTCGGCGGGTAAATTGGCCTGCTATATTCCGCCCTGCGAAACGCCGATGTGGCAGGCGCGCTGGGATTTTTTGGAAACGCCGGGAGAGCGCTGGTGGGGAGTGACCGGTGGCGTATATATGCTGGAAGCGATCAAGCGGGTGCAGGGCATGCGCCTGATTACGCCGAAGTGGACGGACCAAAAAGTGCAAGAAAGGAAGTTCGAGTCGGTGGCAAGTTCGGTTCCAAGCGACAGCCTCAAAAGTTTTTCTGAACATAACAGCGACCCTAAAAGTGGCGCGCATTTACGATCGGTGAAGTAATGGCAGCAGTTGAAATTTTTTCAGATGGCGCCTGCAAGGGCAACCCTGGCGTCGGCGGCTGGGGCGCATTATTAAGAATCGGCGCGACCGAAAAAGAATTATTTGGCGGCGAAGCCAACACCACCAATAATCGTATGGAGCTGATGGCTGTCATTCAAGCATTGACCGCACTCACGCGGCCCTGCGAAGTGATGATTCATACCGATTCACAATATGTGATGAAGGGCATGATGGAATGGATCGAAGGCTGGAAAGCGAAAGGCTGGAAAACGGCCGCCAAGCAGCCCGTAAAGAATGATGATCTTTGGAAAACGCTGGATAAGTTAGTTGCCATGCATGACGTTGATTGGCGCTGGGTGAAAGGCCATTCCGGACATCCCGAAAACGAGCGTGCGGATCAGTTGGCGAATCGTGGCGTGGAGTTGGTTCTTAGATCTGGCGCAAAAGTATGAGCGGGCGTCAGGTCATTCTGGACACGGAAACAACCGGCCTCCATGCGGATCAAGGCCACCGCATTATTGAAATCGCTTGTGTTGAGATGATTAATCGTCGCCTGACCAAGCATACGTTTGAGCGGCGGATTCACCCGGAGCGCGCCATAGACGAGGGTGCCACGCAGGTTCACGGCATCAAAATTGAGGATTTGGAACACGAACCGAAATTTGCCGAAATAGCACAAGCTTTTTTGGACTACATCAATGGCGCCGAACTCATCATTCATAACGCGCCATTCGACGTGGGCTTTTTAAATGCCGAATTGAGGCGCGTGGCTAAACCGCCCATCACCACTATTTGTACCGTGACCGACACGCTGGCGATGGCGCGCGAATTGCACCCCGGAAAGCGCAATACGCTGGATGCGCTTTGTGAGCGCTACGAAATCGATAACAGTACTCGCATAAAACATGGCGCGCTCCTCGACGCTGAATTGCTGGCCGATGTTTATATTGCCATGACGCGTGGACAGGATAGTTTGGCGATCGGGATTGATACTTTATCCGGCGCGGGGTCGAGCGCCGGGCAGAACGGTCAGGCTAGCGTACGGCCAGTCACCTTAAAAGTGCTGCGTGCGACCGAATCTGAATTAATCAGGCACACCGAACACGTCGCAAGTATCGACAAGGCGAGCGGCGGAAAAGCGATATGGAATATTTTGACAGGCGCCGTCGTGGTTTAGGCTAACGCGCGCTCAGGCAATGGCAGACTCAGGCAGTTGGGCATTGGGTGAAGCCAGGTCTTTTCAAAAACAGTTTTTTTGATAGCACGCAGTAGTGGATTCTGGGGTGACATGATATAATTTGCAAGTACTTGATTCTATTATTGAGTTTCAAATAAATTTTGCTTAATAATCAGATGTGTTGCTTTAATTAGCCACTAACCAAGACAAATCAGCTTGATTCCCGGGTGGTGATTAAACATTTATTCAAAGCTGGATTTCTGCATCGCCAGCGCTTGTCGGTGTCCTTATGTGTTTCTGCCTGCTCTTGCGAGTTTCTGCATCCGCAAGCAAACAAAGGCGTTCAATTTGCGTCAATACATTTCAACGTTTTGCACCCTATATGAAAAAACTTTCAACTCTTCTTCCATGCGTCATGCTATTTACATCTTCGTTTGCGTTAGCGCAGGCACCCGCGGCCAAAGGTGATCCGGTTGCGGGTCAGGGAAAAGCAGTTGCGATATGTTCTGGTTGTCATGGCATGCCCGGTACTAGAACCGCCTACCCCGAGGTTTACCAAGTGCCACGCATTGGCGGTCAAAGCGCGGCCTATTTAGTTTCTGCGCTTAAATCGTATCGGGCGGGCAATCGCTACCACCAGACGATGGTGGGATTAGCAACCGCGTTATCAGAAAAAGAAATTTTGGATATTGCTGCCTACTACGCTGACCCGGCGTTTGGCAAAGCAAAATAAGCCGACATAAAGTAAAGAAAGTTGAAATAGGGAACGAATGATGAGAAAACAATTTGTAGGTTTAATTTTGTCAATAGTGCTGCCGCTGTTTGCCGTCTCGATGGCTTACGCCAATGGCAGTGTTGAAGCGGGCGACACTAAAGCGGCGGTTTGTAAAGGCTGTCACGGTGAGGGCGGCATCAAACCAGTTTTGCCGGAATACCCAATGATTGGCGGCCAGCATCAGGATTACATTGTTGCTGCCCTTCAGCAATATAAAACGGGTAAGCGCAAAAATGCGTTGATGAATGGTATCGCGGGTGCTTTATCACCTCAAGACATTCTGGATTTGGCCGCGTATTTTTCGAGCCAGAAATCTGAACTGAAGATGAAATATTAGAAATATTGTAGTGCCAGGTTGATTTTCTGCCCCACAAAACCGCCACCCAGCTGGCGGTTTTTTATTGTCGACAAGCGGTTTTCGTGTGGAATTTCGATCGGCCCTACCTCTTTAAAATTACGGCCAAATATTTTAAGTCGTCGCTGCCAACGTTTCGTATGAGCGCGACAGCAGCAGCCCGGACACGTAGCAAGCCATTAAAAACGAGCGCGCGCCCGCCCGCCTCCCACCTGCCAGCAACGACAAGCCCCGTGCATTTAGAGGCGTTTCCAGAAGTATGGCGGCCATCCGTAAATCGGCTTCGCTATGCATCAAATCGTGAAAAT
>JAYVYF010000106.1:0-3001 GCA_043784585.1 Burkholderiales bacterium | reverse complement strand
ATTGGCTCCAAAGAAGGGCTGGCGCATCTGATGCTCGCCACGCTCGATCAGGGCGACACCGTGCTGGTGCCGAATCCGAGCTATCCGATTCATATTTACGGCGCGGTGATCGCCGGTGCGCAAATAAAACATGTGCAAATGACCGACGGCGTGGATTTTTTTGCCGAAGCAGAAAAAGCGATCAAGGAAAGTTATCCGAAACCGAAAATGTTGATCTTGGGTTTCCCATCAAACCCCACCGCCAAGTGTGTGGAACTGGGATTTTTCGAGCGCATTATTGCGCTGGCCAAAGCAAACAACGTACTGGTAGTGCACGATCTGGCTTACGCCGATATTGTTTACGATGGGTGGAAAGCCCCGTCGATCATGCAGGTGCCGGGTGCGCGCGATGTTGCAGTGGAGTTTTTTACGATGTCAAAATCCTACAACATGGCCGGTTGGCGGATTGGTTTTATGGTGGGTAATAAGGCCTTGGTCGCGGCACTTGCCCGTATGAAGGGCTATCACGATTACGGCACTTTTACGCCGATTCAGGTCGCCGCCATTGCCGCACTCGATGGCCCGCAGGAATGCGTGGCTGAAATTGTGGCTGAATACCAGTTGCGCCGCGACGTGTTGCACAAAGGTTTGGCAGAAGCTGGGTGGATCACCGAAAAACCCAAAGCCTCAATGTATATCTGGGCGAAAATCCCCGAGTTTTACGCTGGGATGGGTTCGCTCGAATTTGCGAAAAAATTATTGGCGGATGCAAAAATTTCGGTTTCGCCCGGCGTCGGTTTTGGTGAGTACGGTGATGACCATGTGCGCTTTGCGTTTGTTGAAAACACCGAGCGGATGCGGCAAGCGGTGCGCGGGATTAAAGACATGTTTCGTAAAGATGGTTTGTTGAAATGAAACCTATACAGGTTGGGTTGTTGGGGCTGGGTGTGGTCGGTGGCGGGACCATTGAAGTGCTGCGCCGTAATCGCGAAGAAATTGCTCGTCGCGCCGGCCGCGAGATTCGCATCACGCACGCGACTGCCCGTGACATCACCAAGCCGCGCGCATTTTCGCTCGACGGGATCGAACTGATTGCGGATGCTGAAAAACTGGTTACGCATCCCGACATCGAAATTGTTTGCGAATTGGTCGGCGGCGATACGCTCACCAAAGACTTGGTATTGAAAGCAATTCAGAATGGCAAACATGTTGTGACCGCGAATAAAGCGCTGCTTGCGATCCACGGCACCGAGATTTTTGCCGCGGCGCAAAAGCATAAGGTAATGGTCGCGTTTGAAGCCGCGGTGGCGGGTGGGGTGCCGATAATCAAGGCGCTGCGCGAAGGTTTGACCGCGAATCGAATTGAATGGATTGCGGGCATCATTAACGGCACCTCAAATTTTATTTTGTCCGAGATGCGCTCGCGAGGTGCCACGTTTGATTCCGTATTGAAAGAAGCGCAGGCCAAAGGTTACGCTGAAGCCGATCCCACTTTCGACATTGAGGGCATCGATGCCGCGCATAAGCTGACGATCCTATCGGCCATCGCGTTCGGAATTCCGGTGCAGTTCGACAAAGCTTATACCGAGGGTATTTCGAAGCTCACCGACAAAGATATTAAATACGCGGAGCAACTCGGTTATCGCATTAAATTGCTCGGCATTACGCGCTGGACGGCAGCCGGAATCGAGCTGCGCGTCCACCCCACATTGATCCCTGAAAAGCGTTTAATCGCGAATGTGGAAGGCGTGATGAACGCAATTTTAGTAAAAGGCGACGCGGTTGGCGCGACCCTGTATTACGGGCGCGGCGCGGGGGCGGAAGCCACGGCCAGTGCGGTGATTGCCGATTTGGTGGATGTGACACGCATGCTCACCTCCGACCCTGAGCATCGCGTTCCGCACCTCGCATTTCAGCCCGATCAGCTGCGTGATACACCGATTTTGCCCATCACCAAAGTTGAGACGGCGTACTATTTACGGCTATCCGTTTTTGATAAGCCCGGGGTGATGGCGGATGTGACACGTATCCTTGCCGATAGTCATATTTCGATTGATGCGATGTTGCAAAAGGAGGCAGAAGAGGGCGAAGATTTGGTGGACGTAATTATCCTCACGCACCGCTGTATTGAGGAAAATGCCAACGTGGCGATTACAAAAATCGAAGGTTTGGCGACGAGTTCCGCCAAGGTAGTGCGGATTCGTTTGGAAGAGCTGAATTAAAAACGTCGAATTGAAAACCCGAATCTGAAAATGGAATATTCGTCATGAAGTATTCATCTACGCGCGCCGCTAATGCCAATTCGGCCGAACACCCGAAATCGTTTTGCGATATTTTGTTAGAGGGATTGGCGCCCGATGGCGGCCTGTATCTGCCACAGACTTATCCAGTGCTAACAGAAGATGAAATGGTTAAGCTGCGCCCGCTTTCATATGCTGATCTGGCGTTTGAAATTATTCAACGCTTCGCTGACGATATTCCCAGCGAGGATTTACGCAAAATCATCAGCAAAACGTATACCAAGGCGGTATTTGGCACGGATGACATTACGCCGATTAAAACCCTCGAGCCCGACCTGCATTTGCTCAAATGCTCCAACGGCCCCACGCTCGCATTTAAAGATATCGCGATGCAATTTTTAGGGCATTTATTCGAATACGTGCTGACCAAGCGCCATGCAGAAATCAATATCCTTGGCGCAACATCCGGTGATACCGGTTCTGCCGCCGAGTACGCGATGAAGGGCAAAAAAGGCGTGCGGGTGTTTATGTTGTCGCCGCATCAAAAAATGTCGCCATTTCAATGCGCCCAAATGTTTTCTTTACAGGATAAAAATATTTTTAATATTTCGGTACGCGGTGTATTTGACGATTGCCAGGACATGGTGAAAGCGGTATCGAATGATCTGGAATTTAAAGCGAAATATAAAATTGGTGCGGTCAATTCAATCAACTGGGGCCGTATTGTCGCGCAGGTGGTTTATTACTTCAAAGGCTATTTCGCGGTTACAAAATCGAATGAA
>JAYVYF010000105.1:0-2150 GCA_043784585.1 Burkholderiales bacterium | reverse complement strand
TGGACTGAGCTGGACGTGTGGCAATACATCGCGCATGAGCATCTGGAAGTGCCATCAATCTATTTTTCGCATGAGCGCGAGATTGTTGAACGCAGAGGTCTGCTGGTGCCCGTGACTGAATTAACACCGCCGAAATCAGGCGAGATTGTGGTAAAAAAAGCAGTCCGCTTTCGCACCGTTGGCGATATTACCTGCACTGCACCAGTGGCATCGGATGCCGCGACCGTAGATGAAATTGTGGAAGAAACGCTGATCGCAAGATTGACCGAGCGCGGTGCCACGCGGCTGGATGATCAAACGTCGGATGCATCGATGGAGCAGCGAAAAAAGGAAGGGTATTTTTAAGATCGTTCAGGAAAAAGTAAAAACCTACTTTTGTCTGGCTTGATTTGTTTTGAATTGCTGGCGGAGCCAGACAATTCAAAAACCTTAACGCAAAACCGTTCAAACCAAAACCTATGAATACCTTCACACACGCCTCCACAACCATCGACACACTCCGCTTCACCACCGCCGGCTCGGTTGACGACGGCAAAAGCACGCTCATCGGGCGCTTGTTGTACGACTCAAAATCAATTCTCGAAGATCAGGTGGCGGCGATTGCACGCACTACCGAGAAGCGTGGCCAAGCGGGACTCGACCTATCGCTGCTTACTGACGGCCTGACCGCCGAGCGCGAACAGGGAATCACCATTGATGTGGCGTATCGTTATTTCGCCACGCCCTCCCGTCGCTTCATCATTGCCGATACGCCCGGCCACGAGCAGTACACGCGCAATATGGTTACGGGTGCGTCGACGGCGAATGTGGCGATTGTGTTGATTGATGCGGCACGCGGCATTCAGCCGCAATCACGCCGCCATGCCGCGCTCGCCGTGCTGCTTGATTTACCGCATGTCGTCGTCGCGGTGAACAAGATGGATTTAGTGGGTTACGACGAAACTGTTTTTACAAAAATCCAAACTGAATTCACCGCCATTGCACAAGAGCTTGGCGTACGCAATGTTTCGTTCATTCCGGTGTCAGCGCTGGCGGGCGATATGGTCGTGGCACGCGCCGTGGATGGTGTGACCAACATGCCCTGGTATGTCGGCCCGACGCTGCTGGAGTTTTTGGAAACCGTTCCCGTCGAAAAGCAGACCGAATCTGCGTTTCGTTTTCCGGTGCAGCTCGTCTCGCGCGTACGCTTTGGGGCGTCCAAAGAGAATCGCGGCTATCTCGGCCGCGTCGAATCCGGGCATATCAAGGTAGGTGCTGAAATCGTGGTGCTGCCGTCCGGTAACACAGCGCGGATCGCTGAAATTATTACTCTCGACGGTAACTCGGAAACCGCCAGCAGCCTCGATTCGATCACGATCACACTGGATCGCCAGCTTGATATTTCGCGTGGCGACATGATTGCCGATGCAGCACATCCGCCGCGCGTAACCGATATTGTGCGCGCGAATGTGTGTTGGTTGGGCAGTGAAGCGCTCAACGCCAATCGGCGTTACTTATTGAAGATTGGCACCCGCGCCGTGCGCGCGCAAATTGCCGCGGTGAATTCGCGCTACGACGTGCAAACCTTAACCGCAAATCCGGCCACTACGTTGAATACCAACGATATTGGCGAGCTTCTCATTCGCACCGTGCAGCCGATTATGATCGACGCCTACTCCATTAATCATGCCACCGGTGGATTGATTTTGATTGATGAAGCCACCAATGCCACGGTCGCCGCAGGCACCGTGTTGGCGGACGACTGATATGCCCAAAGTCTATCTGGTCGGTGCGGGCCCTGGTGCATCCGATTTGCTCACGCTGCGTGCGGCGCGGTTACTCGAAAGCGCGGATGTGGTTTTTTATGACGCGCTGGTGCATCCCGACACGATCGCACTCGCAGCGAAAGCAAAAAAAATCGCCGTGGGCAAACGCAGCGGGCAGGTTTCCACTGACCAGCGTTTTATCAATCGCAGCCTGGTTGAAGCCGCAACACGCTTTAACCATATTGTGCGATTGAAAGGCGGCGACCCGATGTTGTTTGGCCGCGCGCAAGAAGAGATTGATGCCCTGCGCGAAGCCAATATTGATTTTGAAATTGTGCCCGGCATTACTGCCGCGCTAGCGGCCAGCGCACAACTTGGCATCTCGCTCACGCGCCGCGGCATGGC
>JAYVYF010000104.1:0-20938 GCA_043784585.1 Burkholderiales bacterium | reverse complement strand
TCGTCTCGGCTTTTCTGCTGTTTCTGATTCAACCCATCATTGCCAAACAAATTCTGCCCTGGTTTGGCGGCACGGCGGCGGTGTGGACCACCTGTTTGGTGTTTTTCCAATTCGCGTTGCTGGCGGGCTATTTTTACTCGGACTGGTTGACGCGCAAGGTCACGCCCAGGCGGCAGGCTGTAATTCATATCGCATTGGTAGCCGTGGCGATTTTGTTATTGCCGATTATTCCCGATGTGGGCTGGAAGCCAAACGGCGATGAAAGCCCCTCACTACGCATTCTGGCACTAATGGCGGCGACCATCGGCTTGCCTTACTTTTTGCTCTCCACCACCAGTCCGTTGGTGCAAGCATGGTTTGCGCGCTCATACCCGGACACCAGCCCATATCGGCTGTTTGCGCTGTCAAATTTTGCGTCAATGCTAGCACTGCTGGGCTATCCATTTTTGTTTGAGCCCTGGTTCAGCACCCGCGTTCAGGCCATCAGCTGGTCGGCAGGCTTCGTGCTGTTCGCATTATTGATTGTGGCAGCGGCATCGCGTGGCCTCACCCATCCGCGTGAACAGATTGAGGTCAAAACCGACGCCACTGAGGTGCAGCCACCTCCGGTCAAAGCCAAGCTGACCTGGATCGCGCTGGCGGGTCTTGGCTCGGTGTTGCTGCTCGCCATATCGAACCACCTGACGCAAAATATTTCGTCCATACCGCTCATGTGGGTGGTGCCACTGGCCATTTATTTGCTCACGTTTATTTTGTGTTTCGACGGCAGAGGCTGGTATCAGCGCAAGCTGTTTTTACCGCTGCTGGCGGTGGCACTTCTGGCGATGGCGTGGATGCTGGCGGATCCGCGCATGCACTTTATGTTGTATTGGCAAATCGGCGTTTTCTCGGTGGGGCTGTTTATTGCCTGTATGTTTTGCCACGGCGAATTGGTGGCGCTAAAACCGCATCCCAAACACCTCACCACCTTTTATTTAATGGTCTCGGTGGGCGGCGCAGCAGGCTCGGTACTGGTCGGTTTAATTGCCCCCATCGCCCTGCCCGCCTATTTTGAGTTGGAGATTGCGCTGGTGCTGCTGTCGGCGCTAGCGACCATTTTGCTATGGGGGAAAATCCACGCCGCAGCACTATATACATCGATCGCCATCACTATCGCCACCGCCGTCGCTGCCGGTGTCACGATCTATCATTTTAAGGAAGACGTAGTGGTGATGACACGTAATTTCTACGGCACCTTGCGCGTCAAGCAGTACAACAAGCCTGATGTAGAAAATCGTCGCCGTTCGCTGGTGCACGGTGCGATTTTGCACGGCGATCAATACATGGACCCGCCATACAATCGCTCAGCTACAACCTACTACAAGGCAAAATCCGGTATCGGCCGATCGATAATGCTCAAACAAAAGCTAGTCGGCGGCCCCATCAAAGTGGGCGTCATCGGCTTGGGCACAGGCACCATCGCCACTTATGGCAATAAAGGCGATATTTACCGCTATTACGATATCAATCCTGCCGTCGTGACGATCGCCAACCGTGATTTCACTTACCTCAAGGATACGGCAGCAAAAATCGAAATTGCATTAGGTGATGCACGGCTGAACCTCGAACGCGAGCCACCGCAAAATTTTGATGTGCTGGCCATCGACGCGTTTTCCAGTGATTCGATTCCGGTGCATTTAATTACGCTGGAAGCCGTCGAGATTTATGAGAAACACATGAAACCAGACGGCGTTATTGCATTTCACGTGTCAAACCGGTTTCTGGATTTAAAACCGGTGGTGCAGCAGATTGCCCAACAGCGTGGATTACATGTGGCATGGGTACACGACACCTATGAAGACGGCGGCACCAGCAGCGATTGGATCTTGCTCACAAAAGACAAAACGTTTCTGCTCAAGCCTGAAATTGTGGAGGCGACTGAGGTGATCGTGCCGCATCCTGAATGGCGATTATGGACTGACGATTTTAATAATCTGTTACAGGTATTAAAGTGAAAGTCGCGGTGCTGGGTGCAGGCGTAATCGGCATCACCACTGCCTATTATCTAAACCAGGCGGGTCATGATGTTGTCCTTATCGAGCGCAATGCCGAAGCTGGACTCGGAACCAGTTATGCCAACGGTGGCCAACTGTCATACAGTTATGTTGCTCCGCTGGCCGGGCCAGGGGTGGTGCCGAAAATCCCGCCGTGGTTGCTACGACGTGACTCGCCGTTGCGGTTTTATCCCAAATTCGATATCGACCAGTGGCGCTGGTGCCTCGCATTTCTGGCGGCTTGCAATCGCCCGCAATCTGAAATTACCACTGTCCATTTGTTGCGCCTTGCGTATTACAGCCGCGATTTAATTCACCGCATCATCGCCAAAGAGCCGATTCATTTTGACTACCGGCGCAATGGCAAGTTGGTTATTTTCTCAGACGATGAGAGTCTGGATGATGCCAAGCGTACCCTTGATTTCCAGCGCGAGCATGGCAGCCAGCAAGAAGTATTCAACCGCCAACAAGTGCTCGATAAAGAACCTGCATTGCGGCATATCGCCGCGCGCATTAGCGGCGGCATTTACACGCCCTCGGAAGATGCCGGCGATTGTCATGATTTTTGTGTGGCAATGGAAAAGCTGCTGCGCGCCCGGGGCGTGACGTTTATGACCAACACGTCAATTGAGCGCATCCACACGGAAAATGGCGCAGTGAAGTCTGTCGCAACGTCGAAAGGTGAAATGACCGCCGACGCTTATGTGATCGCGCTGGGCGCGGCCGCTGCGGGGATTGCGGAATCGTTGAATTTCTATTTGCCGATTTATCCGTTGAAAGGCTATAGCCTGACGCTGGATACAAAATCCGCGAGCAACGTGGCGGGCGTACCCGGCATCAGCGTCACGGACAGCAAATTTAAAGTGGTCTATGCGCTGTTGGGCGACGAGTTGAGAGTGGCAGGCATGGCTGATATCGCGGGGCATGATCGGTCACTGAAGGCTGACCGTGTGGCCCTGCTGGTGGCACAGGCCAAAGCGACTTTTCCGGACGCGACACATTATGAAATCGATGACTATTCCAATTTAAAACCTTGGGCGGGATTGCGTCCCGCCACCCCAAAAGGCACACCGATCATTGGCGCATCTCCCTACAAAAATTTATTCCTTAACACCGGCCACGGCGCGCTGGGTTGGACGCTGGCGTGTGCCTGTGCAAAAGTGGTGACCGATTTAATAGGTGATAAACCAGCCGCCATATCGCTGAAAGGCTTGACCCTAAATGGATGATGTAACATCGCCCATTCTTAATCGATTGCCATTGTCCATGCGCAAAAAAACGCCGCTCCCACAGATTTTCGCCACCACTATTGTCACCCTTTTATTAATTGCACTGGGACTGCAATTGGCATGGTGGGGCTGGCACTTTTTGCTGCCAGCGCCGAATATCAATGCTCCAAACCCTAGCACTGGCGGTGCTCTTGAGGATATTGCCCTATCCCGTCGATTATTTGGTGGTGGCGAAGCCGCGCAGGCGATTGAAGCCGCCGCGAGTGATATTCGGCTTAAAGGCGTGTTCGCCGTAGATGGTGTAACGCTATCGGCTGCGGTGGTGAATTGGGCCGGCAAAGATCAGGCCGTGCGTATGGGTCAGGAGCTGATGAAGGGCGCGACTCTAGCGGAGGTGCACGCCGATTACATCATCGTTGCGCGCAATGGCGCGCGCGAACGAATTGATCTCGATAACTTCCGCGTCGCGTCCGCGACCGCAAACTCAAACGCGAAAGGTGCAGCATCCGGTGGCGCATTCCGCCTCAACGTCACCGCGTCGGGAGGCGGCTACAGCCTGTCGCGACAGGAATTAAACGGTGTCTTGCAAGATCCCAGGCAGATGGAATTTTTGGGAGTCCTCGGCGTGGCACCCGGCGGCGGGGTACGCATTGACGGCGCGGGTGCGAACACACTCGCGGGCAAATTAGGGCTGCAATCCGGCGACGTTATTTCGACTATCAACGGTCAGCCGGTCAATTCTGCTGGCGATTTAGCGCGCTTCTATTCCCAGTTCGCCACGCTTTCCGCAGTGCGCCTGGAAGTAAAACGGTCAGGATCGCCAACGGTGCTGAATTACACGATTCAAAACTGATTTTGTGGGATTGTGATTTTTTTACTTTTATTTATCTCGCGTCTTTTTTAGCGGTTCATGGCAGGCACAGTCTGAAGCGTCCGCGTTTCGACCCGTGTTTTGGCATAACGCAGTTGGTGATCCCCTTGAGGCAAATTTTCCAAGCCTATCCATGTGTTTATCAATAAATAGAAACGGCAATGTCCAGGGCATACCAGGTCTTCACACCCGTTTAGTAATCATTGCCCGCAACTCACGCACCGCATTGATATAGTGATTTGCCGCGAAATTAATGGTTTCAGCAGACTGTCCCTGCACTGCATTGTCCGGGGTGTAGGCGTAAACATGCGTGAAATCGCAGATGTAACCGACATGCGCGATTTGCGCATCGCGCCACTGCTTGTCGAGATAAATCAAATACCATTTTGACATCGGCGGCCATTTGTGAGTGGGATCACCGTAGGCGCTGGCATGAGACCAGTCAGGCGTAATGATTTCGGCCTGGGCACCGGGCTTTAACACGCGCCACAACTCGTTAAAGAACGGGATCCGCTCCTCGCCGGTCAGATGCTCTACAAAATGTGATGAAAATGCGGCATCAACAGAATTGTCCGCCCATGGCCAAGGCGTGACCCGCAGGTCCACCACCATATCCACGCCCGGCAAAGTCATACTATCCACGCCGGTAAAACCTTCACGCTTTTTGGTACCGCAACCTAAATCCAGTTTCATATGGTCAATCCGCATCACTTCGTATGTATTGGTTCGTATTATGGTGTCGCACTAAAATGAACCGCAATCTTATTTTATTGCCAGCGTGGGTCTACCCCTCGCTCTGCACATTCCGTTCTGCGCATTCATCACAGGCTTCAAAGAGAAAGCGCTTGCGCTACCGCAATCACGTCTACCGCAGGTCACACAATTACGCATTTCATGACGTACAATCAGCCAACTTATTCAACGAAGCTTCAAAAAGCCCCCCAACGACGATACCCGCTGTTTATCCTGTTAAATCTTTTCGTTAAATCCACATCATTTAACTGCATGCTCTCCTCACTAAAAATGTCGCCTAAAACTTTCCGTTTATTTCCCGAAAAAAAAATAATCCTTTCGAGTGCGATTGGGTTGCTGATGTCTTTCGCTGCCTTCGCGCAGGATACCGTCATGCTCAATTTTGTGAATGCCGATATCCCATCGGTGGTTAAGGCGATTGGCGCGCATACCGGAAAAAATTTCATCATTGACCCGCGCGTCACAGGCAATATGAATATTATTTCGCAGACACCGGTATCGAAAGATTTGGCGTACCAGATTCTGCTGTCCGCGCTGCGCGTGCACGGTTTTGCGGCCATTGAAGAGCGCGGCGTGGTGAAGATCGTGCCCGAAGCCGATGCAAAAACATCGGGCAAAGTGGTTGATCGCGGCTCATCGGTTTCAGGCGACAGTATCGTCACGCAGATTTTTACCCTGCAAAACGAATCTGCTGCGCAGTTGGCCACCGTGCTCCGTCCGCTGGTGGCACCCAATAATTTCATTGGCGCTTATCCTGGAAATAACACCCTGGTGATTACTGACTACGCTGAAAACGTGAAGCGCATTGCGCGCATTATTGCCTCCATCGACGTGCCCGCCAGCGCTGATTTGCAAATGATTAAATTGCAATATGCCAGCGCCGTTGATGTGGGTGTGTTACTCGGCCGACTCATGCCGGAGACAGCGGCGAACCCCGCCAACCCCGGCGCACCGCCCAAGCTCGCGATTGGTGTTGAGCCGCGCACCAACAGCCTGCTCATACGCGCGGATACACCCGCGCTGGTCACCCGCATCCGGGCACTAGTAGCGGGCATTGATATTCCGACCGCGGCGAATGGCAATATTTACGTGGTGTATTTGCGCAATGCAGAAGCTACCAAATTGGCGGAGACCTTGCGCGGCTTGTTGAGCGGCACAACATCCAGCGCATCTTCATTGCAACCAGCCACTTCCCCAATCACCAGCACTGGCGCGGCTTCTGGAGCATCTTCCATCTCGTCATCTGGACAAATAAACTCCACGATCCAAGCCTATCCGTCTACTAATTCGCTCGTCATTACGGCCCCCGATCATGTTTACAATTCGCTACGCGCAGTGATTGATAAGCTCGACGCGCGTCGCGCGCAGGTGTTTGTAGAGGCGCTGATCGTTGAAGTCAGCAGCAGCACTGCGGCTGAGTTTGGAATTCAGTGGCAGGATTTAACGGGTTTGAACCGCACCGGCACACAGGTCATCGGCGGTACCAATTTCGGATCACGCGGTGGCGGCACCAATATTATCGATGCCGCGGCCAATATCACCAGCGTCGGCAACGGACTTAATCTCGGTCTATTACGGGGCAACGTTACGGTGGGTGGCGTACAAATATTAAGCCTCGGCGCACTCGCACGTGCGCTGGAAGCCGATCAAAAAACGAATGTGCTATCCACCCCGACCATTTTGACGCTCGATAACGAGGAAGCCAAAATCGTGGTCGGCCAAAACGTGCCGTTCGTGACCGGCAGCTACAGCACTACCGGAACCAGCAGCGCAACCACCAGCCCGTTTCAAACAATTGAGCGTAAAGATGTGGGCCTTACGCTGCGCGTGACCCCACAGGTGACTGAAGGTGGCACGGTCAAGCTCAAAATTTTCCAGGAAGTCTCAAGCGTGGTGCCCGCCGTGAGCAACATAAAATCGGCCGACCTGATCACCAATAAACGTTCAGTCGAAAACACGGTGCTCGCAGATGACGGCCAGATCATCGTCATTGGTGGACTCATTCAGGACAGCAACTCGAATAACGATAGCAAAGTACCGATCCTGGGTGACATTCCTTACCTTGGCAATTTGTTCAAATACCAAACGCGCAATCGCGACAAAACCAACCTGATGATTTTTTTAAGGCCTTACGTGCTGCGCGATGGCAAGGCAGCGAATCAGTTGACGGGCGAGCGGTACGAATACATTCGAAATGAACAAAGCAATGCGATTCGTGAAGCGAATTCTTTATTGGCTTCACCCGGCGGCGCATTGCTGCCCGTGCTGCCGACCATGTTGTCCAGTCCAGCCGTGCAGCCCGCAGCGCGACTTGCGGTGCAGCCCGTCACAATCCCTGCGCCTAAATAATCGTGGGTACTTTTAATGCCAAAGAGCGCGATGTGATGGAAAGTTCGGAATCCGGCGTAGTGCGTTTGCTGCCCTACCATTTTGCGAAAGCGAAAGGAGTGATTACGGCGCGCGAAGTGGACGGTGAAATCGAAGTCTGGTTAGCACCAAACCCCGAGTCTGCGACATTGGCGGAGGTTCGCCGCATGACCGGCAAGGCACTGCGGCCGGTGTTGTTATCGCTGCCCGATTTCACCACGCGCCTGGCGCGTGCCTACATGCACGAGGGCGGCAACGAAAACGACAGTCGCGACTACGTTGATGATATCGCGAGCAACATTGAAAGCTCGGCTGACCTCGCGCTCCTGACAGAGTCGCTGCCCGATATTACTGACCTGCTGGAAACAGAAAATGATGCGCCGATTATCAAACTTATCAACGCCTTGCTGACCCAGGCGATACGCGAAAACGCGTCAGATATTCACCTCGAAATTTTTGAGCGACGCTCACTTGTCCGTTTTCGCGTTGACGGTGCGTTGCGCGACGTGGTGGAGCCCAAGCGATCGCTGCATGCGGCAATGGTGTCGCGCGTCAAAGTGATGGCGGAGCTCGACATTGCCGAGAAGCGGCTGCCACAAGATGGCCGCATTATGTTGCGTATTGCAGGCCGCCCGGTTGATGTACGCGTCTCCACGTTACCCACCGGTCACGGTGAACGTGTGGTGATGCGCTTGCTTGATAAACAGGCGGGTCGTTTATCCCTGGATGGCCTTGGTATGCCTGCCAGTACGTTGAAACGGCTGGACAAGCTAATCCAGCAGCCGCATGGGATTATTCTCGTCACAGGGCCAACGGGCTCCGGAAAAACGACCACTCTTTATGCCGCGCTGTCGAGGCTGGATGCGCATACCCGCAATATGATGACGGTCGAAGATCCCATCGAATACGATCTGGATGGCGTCGGCCAAACGCAGGTTAATCACAAAATAGACATGACGTTTGCGCGTGCCTTGCGAGCAATTCTGCGCCAAGACCCTGATGTCATCATGATCGGCGAGATCCGCGACCTTGAAACCGCGCAAATCGCGGTACAAGCATCGCTCACCGGGCATTTGGTAATGGCCACGCTGCATACCAACTCGGCTGCGGGTGCGGTAACCCGACTGGTCGATATGGGGATTGAGCCCTACCTGCTCGCATCCACACTATCTGGCGTATTGGCACAACGTTTAGTGCGGCGACTTTCGCCCAAAGCTAAAAGGGAGCGTGCGCCTACAAGCGCCGAACAGGAAATTTTGGCGGCTTCGCTGAACCCCAATTATCGCCAACTGGCTCGCGTATTTGAACCAATAGAAAGTGACGGAAATGCGGGCACAAACGCAGCCAACGCCACCGGCTATCGTGGGCGCACCGGAATCTATGAATTGCTCAGCGTTGATGAGCCCCTGCGCAAACTGATTCATGATGCCGCATCCGAGCATGAAATTGCGGATTCGGCCATTCGTGGCGGCATGATGCCCTTGCGCGAAGATGGATTGCGCTGGGTGGCCGAGGGCGTGACCTCAATGGAAGAAGTTTTGCGCGTCACGCGTGATTAATCTTATGCAAGTCACTAAACGCATGAGACCCGCCACGCAAAAAATATAATCATGCCGGGTTTTCGTTACACCGCCTACGATATTGATGGTCGCGAACAGCGCGGCGTGCTGGAGTCAGACAGTCCTCGCTTGGCGCGCGCGCAGTTGCGTGAAAAAGGCTGGTTCCCTCTTGATGTTTCGCAGATTGAGGCGGCGAACGATGCAGATGCCGGCAGCATCTTCAGCAAGCGGCGGGCGCACTTGCCACAGGCAGATTTGGCGCGGGTAACACGCCAGTTGGCCACTTTGCTAGGCGCGGGTCTGACCATCGAGCAAACATTCAATGCGGTGATTGAGCAGGCAGAATCTGAACCTGAGCGGCAATTGCTGGCGGGTATTCGCGGGCAAGTGCTGGAGGGGCAGCCTCTGGGAGCCGCACTCGGCCAATTTCCCTCGACATTTTCAGCCTTGTTCCGCACGTTGGTCACGGCAGGCGAGACCTCAGGGCGGCTGCCGGACGTGCTTGAGCGCCTGGCTGACTATGTGGAAGAGCAACAGGCGATGCGGCAAAAATTACTGGTCGCGATGATTTATCCAATCATCGTGATGATTGTTTGTGCGCTGGTCGTCACCGGCCTGATGGTTTATGTGGTGCCTCAGGTGATCGGCGTATTTGAATCCACCAAACAAACGCTGCCACTGATGACACGCGCGTTGCTTGGACTGTCGAAATTTATTCAACTCACGGGTGTGTTCTGGCTGATCGCAGGTGTACTTGTTTTCGTCGGTGCCAAGGCCGCATTAAAACGCGAATCGATATTGCGGCGCTGGCACAGCTGGTTGCTACGCGCGCCGCTGCTCGGACGGATGATCCGTGCAAAAGAATCGGCGCAGCTTGCGGCCACGCTTTCAATTTTAGTGAGCAGTGGTGTACCCGTACTCACGGCGCTGAATGCGGGAGCGGGCGTGCTGGGAAATCTGCCCATGCGCGAAGCACTGCAGCGTGCCACCATCGCGGTGCGCGAAGGCTCCGGGCTTTCGCGAGCAATAATCGCGCAACAATCTCATGGCAAAGTCATGCTGTTTCCGCCCGTGATGGTGCATTTGATTGCCTCAGGAGAAGCAAGCGGAAGACTAGCGCAAACTTTGGAAGCTGCGGCACGCCAACAGCAGCGTGATGTTGAGACCAAAACATCGGCCTTTGCTGCGATTATAGAACCCGCCATGATTCTTGTAATGGGCGTGATTGTGCTGGCAATTGTGCTGGCGGTTCTACTGCCGATTTTTGAATTGAACCAACTCGTGGCGAGGTAAGCCGTCACTGTGTATTTCAATTTTCACCGTGGTTGAAATCTGCCTAGCATTGCAATTTGTTACAACTCAATTCACGTTAGATTCGCAATTTTGCATGCGGAATTTGCGCATGGATGGTCATAATGTTTGGTAGGGTGTTCCACGCAAAAGTTCTAGTTTGGTTTCAGCTTTAGCGATCACGCTGGGCGAAACTGTAATCGATCACCGAAGATTAAAAATTGATATGCAAAAAGCACCCCTTCCTCCTGGTCCTCCCGTCGCGCCACCTTTTCTCTTTTCCCGGCGAGAGAATTCCAATCACTGGATTCGCAACACAGTCGTGGCCCTGATGTTGATTGTCGTGGCAGGAAGCGCAATCTGGTACCAATGGTTCAGACAGCCGGGCGCTGCATCCACTGCTGATGCCAGCGCGGCAGGTGCGAAGGCGGGGGCACCCAATACGCCGGGTGGGCCAAGTGCAGCAGGCGGCGGACGTTTTGGCGCGGATCCTAATCGCATACAACCAGTCGCGGCAGTGCCAGCCAAGCTGGGCGCCATCAATATTGTCCAAACCGGGTTAGGAACAGTTGCCGCACTAAAAGTGGCGACCGTGAAGTCGCGCGTCGATGGATTATTGCAAAGCGCTTCGTTTCAGGAAGGCACGATCGTGAAAGCCGGGCAAGTACTCGCTGAAATTGACCCTGCACCGCTGAAAGTTGCTCTTGCTCAGGTCGAGGGCCAGTTGGCACGTGATCAGGCACAACTCGCGAACGCAAAACTCGATCTCGAGCGCTATCGCACTTTGCTTGCGCAAGATTCCATTGCCAAGCAGCAGCTCGATGCACAAGACGCGCTGGTTAAGCAATTTGAAGGGACAGTCAAGGTCGATCAAGCGCAGGTGGATAACGCGAAGCTTCAGCTGAGCTACACCAGAATCACGGCACCGATCAGCGGACGGTTAGGTTTGCGCCAATTGGATGCGGGCAATATGATTCGCGCCAGCGACGCTACGGGCTTGGTGGTGATTACACAAGTCGATCCCATTACGGTGCTGTTTACCATACCCCAAGACAATCTGCCACGCGTATTGAAGCAATTAAAAGCAGGCGCAAAATTAGGCGTGGATGTATGGGATCGCGATCAAAAAAATAAGTTGGCGACCGGCTTTTTGCTCAGTTCTGATAATCAAATCGATACGACAACGGGCACCATCAAAATGAAAGCCCAGTTTCCGAATCCTGATGGACTATTATTTCCAAACCAGTTTGTCAATGTGCGCATGGTGGTCGATACCAAAACTGGCGCAACTGTGATCCCGATGGCGGCCATCCAGCGCGGCGCACGTGGCACGATCGTGTACGTGGTCAGGGAAGACAAAACCATCTCGATGCGACCCGTAGTGTTAGGTCCCGTCGAAAACGATATGGTGGCCATTGATGGCAGTGTTATACCGGGCGAATTAGTGGTGGTGGATGGCATCGACCGTCTACGTGAAGGCGCAAAAGTGGAAGTCACCGCGCCGTTTGTGCCCAAACAGGGCGGTGGCGATCCAGGCAAGCGTGGCGCTGGAAACAGTGAAAGAGCAAAATCTATTCCTGCAGGCGCGCCGCGCGCCGACGCCAAGGGCAGCGGCTCAGCAAGCGCGCCAGCATTGTCACCAACGTCATCGACTGCCTCAACCGCCAGCCAAGGCGTGGTAGCGGTTCCACCCCCGCCACAAGCTTCCGGCGCTCCACCCGCAGAGCCCGCTAGAGGCGGTGGTGGATGGCGTGATATGAGTAATGAGCAAAAGGCAGAGTTGCGCAAAAAAATGGAAAGTATGACGGACGAGCAAAAAGCAGAATTCCGGAAAAAGATGCGTGAACGCGCTCAGCAAAACGCGCAGTAGTTTGCTCAGATAGCAATTTTTATATCCTTAAATGAACATCTCTCGCCTTTTTATTGAACGTCCGGTTGCTACCTCGTTACTGATGGTGGCCGTAATATTGGGCGGCGTGATGGGCTACCGTCAGCTCCCGCTTTCAGCACTCCCCGAGGTCGATTATCCGACCATTCAAGTGGTCACGCTTTATCCTGGTGCCAGCCCGGATGTGGTCTCATCTGGCATCACCGCGCCACTTGAACGCCAGTTTGGGCAGATGCCGGGGTTAAAGCAAATGTCGTCCACCAGCTCCGGCGGTGCATCGGTCATCACTTTGCAATTTGATCTCACGCTGGCGCTTGATGTTGCAGAGCAGGAAGTACAGGCCGCGATTAACGCGGGCAGCAATTTATTGCCCGCTGATTTACCGGCCCCGCCGATTTACAGCAAGGTCAATCCGGCTGATGCGCCGATATTAACGCTCGGCATTACCTCAAAATCCATGCCGATGCCGCAGGTACAGGCGCTGGTCGATACGCGCATTGCACAGAAAATTTCTCAGCTTGCCGGCGTCGGTCTGGTAACGCTCAGTGGCGGACAGCGCCCTGCGGTGAGGATTCAGGCAAACCCAAAAGCGCTGGCAGCTGCCGGGCTGAATCTGGACGATATTCGTACGGCTGTTGCCGCCGCCAACGTTAATCAGGCGAAGGGTAGCTTTGACGGGCCAGCGCGTGCTTATACAATTGACGCCAACGATCAAATTCGTACCGCCGCTAACTATCGATCACTCATCATTTCCTACAAAGCCGGTGCGCCGATTTATTTGACCGATGTAGCAGATGTGGTTGAAGACGCCGAGAATACCAGGCTGGCCGCGTGGATGAATGAAACGCCCGCTATCATTCTCAATATTCAACGCCAACCTGGTGCTAACGTGATTGAAGTCGTGGATCGCGTCAAGCAACTATTGCCCGGTTTGACGGCAGCCATGCCCGCGTCGATGGAAGTGATGATTTTGACTGATCGCACCGTCACCATTCGCGCGTCGGTCAAGGATGTGCAATTCGAATTGCTTCTCGCGGTGGCACTGGTAGTGATGGTGATTTTTGTATTTTTGCGCAACGTGCCGGCGACTATTATTCCCAGTGTGGCAGTGCCCCTGTCGCTCATCGGGACGTTCGGCGTCATGTATCTGGTCGATTTTTCCATCAATAATTTGACGCTGATGGCCTTGACGATTGCGACCGGTTTTGTGGTCGATGATGCGATTGTGATGATCGAGAATATCGCCCGGTATATTGAAGCGGGCGAAACCCCGCTGAACGCCGCGCTCAAGGGCTCATCGCAAATCGCCTTCACCATTATTTCGCTGACTATTTCACTGCTGGCTGTGCTGATCCCGCTGCTGTTTATGGGCGATGTCGTCGGCCGCCTGTTTCGCGAGTTTGCGATCACGCTGGCTGTCGCCATCATCATCTCGGCAGTCGTATCGCTGACGCTCACGCCGATGATGTGCGCAAAATTATTGAGGCACACACCTGAAGAAAAGCAGGGTAAGTTTTATCGTGTAACCGGCGAATGGTTTGACGCAATCATTCATCGCTATGGCGTAATGCTGACGTGGGTACTTGATAGACAAGTGGCCACATTATTAGTGGCGACAGGCACTGTTGCACTTACCGTACTGCTCTATATTTTCGTGCCGAAAGGCTTCTTTCCCATGCAGGATACGGGCGTAATCCAGGGCATATCGGAGGCGCCGCAGTCAGTTTCATTCGCGAACATGGCACAACGTCAGCAGACGCTTGCCAGCGTGATTCTTCAGGATCCCGCCGTCGCCAGCGTGTCGTCATTCATTGGCGTTGATGGCGTAAATACGACGCTCAACGCGGGCCGCGTGCTAATCAACTTAAAACCACATGAAACCCGCGACGTATCAGCATACGAGGTCATTGAGAGGCTCAAGCCTAAAATTGCCAAGCTTGAAGGCATCACCTTGTACATGCAACCGGTGCAGGATTTGACGATTGAAGATCGCGTGAGTCGCACGCAATATCAGTTCAGCCTCGAAGGCTCAGATGCAGAAGAATTATCGCTGTGGACGAATAAGCTGGTCGATAAGCTAAATACCTTGCCACAGCTGGCTGATGTGGTCTCGGACTTGCAAGATCAAGGGCTTCAGGCATATTTGAATATTGATCGCGATACCGCTGCTCGTCTGGGTATCACGCCTGCCGCAATCGACAACGCCCTGTACAACGCATTTGGTCAGCGACTGATTTCGACCATTTTCACGCAGGCCAGCCAGTATCGGGTCGTGCTTGAAGTAAAACCTGAATTTAGGCGTGGACCATCTGCGCTTAACGACATTTATGTCGTTTCAGCGTCCGGAGCACAAGTGCCGTTGTCAGCGGTGGCCACGGTAACGGAGAAACCAGTGTCATTGGCGATTAATCATATCGGGCAGTTTCCTGCCAGCACCATTTCGTTTAATCTCGCCCCGGGCAAATCGTTGGGCGATGCAGTAAAAGCAATTGAAGCCGCCGAAACACAAATTGCTGTGCCGGCCAGTATTCGCACTGGATTTCAGGGCGCTGCATTAGCCTTTAGCGCATCACTGACCAGCACGTTGTTGCTGATTCTGGCCGCTATTGTCACGATGTATATTGTGCTGGGCGTACTGTATGAAAGCTACATCCATCCCATTACAATTTTATCCACCCTGCCCTCGGCGGGTGTAGGCGCGTTGCTGGCGTTAATGGTGTCGCGCACTGACCTGGGCATCATCGCGATCATCGGCATAATATTACTGATTGGTATCGTTAAAAAGAACGCGATCATGATGATCGATTTTGCACTGGATGCAGAGCGAAACGAGGCCAAAGCCCCGCGCGAAGCGATTTTTCAGGCGTGTTTGCTGCGATTTCGCCCGATTTTAATGACCACGATGGCAGCGTTACTGGGCGCATTGCCATTAATGATTGGCAGTGGCGTGGGCTCAGAACTGCGTCATCCTTTAGGAATAACGATGGTCGGTGGTTTGATCGTCTCGCAGGTATTGACCTTGTTTACAACACCAGTGATTTACCTGGCGTTTGACAGCTTTGCACGTCGATTTACAAATAAGCAAGATAATCCTTCACCGCGAGATGGTGACGCAAAAGTATCCGAAGCAGAATAAGCTGAGAGCGACTGCGGGCATCATAATAAATCAGGGATAAACCATGGTTGGTTGGTTGAAGCGCTGGTACGGGACGGCAATGCGATATCAAAATTGCTGCTCGTATTTTAAAAGCAGGCTCAATAAACGTTATGGGTAGTAAAGAGATGGTTTGCAACTCAATCCTTTTTGAAAGGTTCGGCATGAACAAGCATCTGATAACGCTTATGAAATCATTACAAGCCAAATCCGCTAAACTAAATTTCCGGCCAGCTTTCCCTCTGCGCGCTTTGTCACTTTGTGTGATCGCACTAGCGACTACATCAGCATCCATATCGGCGATCGCAGCGCCCCGCGGATCGCACGGTAGCGGTTACGGCGGCGGCACCGCACACAGCTCGGTTACCATTAACGTGGGTCGTTATGGGCATGGCGGCTACTATCGAGGTGGGCGCAGCTACTATCGCTCAGGCTATGGTGGATATGATGGATATGGCCGAGGCTATGGCTACCGTGGTTATGGCTGGGGCGGCTTTTACAGCGGTCTTTCACTAGGCCTTGTCATACCATTTTTGCCGTACGGCTATGCGACCACCTGGTATGGCGGATCACCTTATTATTATGCAGATGATGTCTATTACGTCAGCAATCCCGGACGCGGTTATCGTGTTGTCGCGCCGCCGGACAGTTCGCTGATTACCGAAAGCTACACGTCAGATGAGCCAGAACCGGCTCCAGTCGTTGCCGCGCCATCTACCGCCGCGTCACTTGCCGCTGGCTTACCAACGCCGATTTATGTGCGGCAATCTGCGTCCTCACAACCAGCGGCTCAAACTCCTGCCGCTGCGCAAACACAGCTCTATGCATATCCAAAAAACGGGCAGACGGCTACCCTGAGTACATTTGATCGAATTGAATGTGAGCGCTGGGGAAGCGGCCAAACGGGCTACATGCCCGGTCAATCCGTTGAAAATACGCAGCCGCAGCGTAGGGCAGACTATTCACGCGCAGTTTCAGCATGCCTTGAGGGGCGCGGATATACGGTGAGGTAATTTTTTGCCGTTGAGTTTTGGCTTTTGCTTGGCATGCAGCAACAGGAATCAAGCAACACAATCTCGTCGTCGAATACTGAAACATGAATTTTTCTGAAATTTTTATTCGCCGCCCTGTTGCCACCACACTGCTCACCATCGGTGTCGCATTGGCAGGGGCGGTTGCGTTCAAACAACTGCCGGTAGCGCCGCTGCCGCAGGTGGATTTTCCAACGATTTCGGTTTCAGCAGCGCTACCGGGCGCAAGCCCGGAGGTGATGGCAGCAACCGTGGCCACCCCGCTGGAACGCTCACTGGGGCGCATTGCGGGCGTGAATGAAATAACGTCCTCATCATCGCTCGGTAGCACCAATATCACGCTTCAATTCGATTTAAGTCGCAATATTGACGGCGCGGCGCGCGAGGTCCAGGCCGCTATTCAGGCGGCGCGCGCTGATTTACCGACCAGTCTGCCATCGAACCCGACCTATCGAAAGGTGAATCCCTCGGATGCGCCGATCATGATCCTGTCGCTGACGTCTGATACCTTGACGCAAGGGCAGATGTACGATGCGGCATCAACTATCGTCGCGCAAAAATTATCGCAAGTCGGCGGAGTGGGCCAGGTAACCGTCGGCGGCTCATCGCTTCCCGCCGTGCGCGTTGAATTAAATCCTACCGCACTGAATCGCCTGGCGATTGGCTTCGATGAAGTTCGTACCGCGATCACCAACAACAATGCCAATCGACCCAAAGGTATGGTGGAGGATGGCGATACAAGCTGGCAAATCTACGCGAATGATCAAGCCAAAAAAGCCGCCGATTATTTACCCATTATTGTCGCCTATCGCTCTGGTGCCGCGGTCAGGCTGAGCGATGTCGGCGATGTGGTGGATTCGGTGCAAGACCTGCGTAACTACGGCACCGCCAACGGCAAGCCGTCGGTTGTACTGCTGATTAACCGGCAGCCTAACGCGAATATTATCGAGACCGTAGACAGCATTCAGGCGCTGTTGCCGCAATTGCGCGCCTCTATTCCTGCTTCGATTAATCTACAGGTGGCGCTTGAGCGCACCACCACGATCCGCGCCAGCTTGCATGAGGTGGAACGCACCTTAGTGATCTCGACCGGTCTCGTAATCATGGTGGTGTTTTTGTTTTTACGCAATTTCCGAGCGACGCTGATTCCCGCGGTCGCGGTGCCGGTCTCGCTCATCGGCACATTCAGCATCATGTACGCAGCCGGTTACAGTCTGAATAACTTGTCGCTGATGGCGATGACCATCGCGACTGGTTTTGTGGTGGACGATGCAATTGTCGTGCTCGAGAACGTGACCCGCCACATTGAAGAAGGGATGAGCCCATTTGACGCGGCAATTAAAGGCTCGCGCGAAGTCAGCTTTACAGTGGTCTCAATGTCGATATCGTTAATCGCCGTATTTATTCCCATCCTGTTGATGGGCGGCATTATTGGGCGTTTATTTCGTGAATTTGCGGTCACGTTATCGGTGGCAATTCTGGTGTCACTGGTGGTCTCGGTGACTACTACGCCGATGATGTGCGCGCGCTTGCTGCGCGCTAAAAAGGCCGAAGACGCATCAACCAAGAAGCCGGGCCGGTTTGCAACATTCGGTGCAAGAATTGCCGCTTGCTCGGAGCGATTTTTTGCCTGGATCTTGCGCGGTTATGAGCGCAGCCTCGGCCAGGCGTTACGGCATCCGTTGCTGGTGGTAGTGACGCTGATGGCCACAATTGGCTTAAACGTGTATTTGTATGTGATCGTACCCAAAGGTTTTCTGCCGCAGCAGGATACGGGAAGAATCGTGGGCGGCATTCAGGGCGATCAGAGCATTTCATTTCAGGCAATGCAGGGCAAGCTCGGCGAATTTGTCGATATTGTGTTGCAGGACCCCGCCGTCGATAACGTCATTGCCTTTACAGGCGGTGGGCAACGCAACGGTGGTCGCATGTTTATGGCGCTGAAACCGTTGGCGGAACGTAAAGCGTCTGCGGACGCCATCGTTGCGCGCCTGCGGCCCAAGCTTTCTAAAGTGGCCGGTGCCAGCCTGTACTTGGCGCCTGTGCAGGATTTTCGGGCGGGCGCACGGCAGTCCAATGCAGCCTATCAGTTCACGCTGCAGGCGGACGATTTACAGGAATTGCGTACTTGGACACCTCGTTTGGAGCAGGCGCTGAAAGATGTAAAAGAAGTCGCCGATGTGAATTCGGATCAGCAAGAGCGCGGATTGCAAATGAGTCTGGTGATTGATCGGCCAACCGCATCGCGCTTGGGTGTGACCACGCGAGCTATTGATACTGCGCTGTATCTGGCTTATGGTCAGGCCGTGGTGTCGACGATTTATGCGACGTTGAACCAGTATCGTGTAGTGATGGAAGTCGCGCCGCAATATTGGCAAAGTCCGGAATCGCTCAATGGTATTTACGTGCTCTCACCGACTCGCGGACAAGTGCCGCTGTCCGCATTTGCGCGTTACGAGCCAACCACCGCGCCACTAAGCGTTAATCGTCAGAGCCAATTTGCGGCAACCACTATTTCATTCAACCTGCCCGAGGGCGTATCGCTGTCGACGGCCGTACAGACAATGCGCGACACGATGGCGAAAATTGGTGTGCCCAGCACTATCACGGGCAGCTTCCAAGGCACTGCTCGCACCTTTCAGCAGGGCCTTGATAATCAGCCCTGGTTGATTCTGGCAGCGCTAGTGACCGTTTATATCGTGCTCGGTATTTTGTATGAAAGCTACATTCATCCTCTCACTATCTTATCAACGCTGCCCTCAGCGGGGGTAGGTGCGCTGCTGGCGCTGCTGGCGACCAAAACCGAGCTTTCGATCATCGCACTGATCGGGGTTATTTTGTTGATTGGCATCGTCAAGAAAAATGCGATTTTGATGATCGATTTCGCCCTCGCTGCGGAACGTAATCATGGCTTGTCGCCGCACGATGCCATTTTTCAGGCGTGCCTGCTGCGTTTTCGCCCGATTATGATGACCACTATGGCCGCACTGCTCGGTGCTATTCCGCTCGCGATCGGGTTTGGCGATGGCGCCGAGCTTCGCACGCCGCTGGGTATCTCGATCGTCGGTGGCTTGTTAGTCAGCCAACTGCTGACCCTTTACACCACACCGGTAGTGTATTTGTATCTGGATCGAATGCGACATTGGGGACTGCGAACACTCAAGCGCCGCGCACTGAGTCCGAAAAATGCGGATGCTGACAAGCCATCGTCAGCAGGCGATGTTGGAAATATTGTCTTGGAGAAAAAATGAGTTGTCATCACTTACAAGGCGTCCACAAGCTGGCGCTACCAGCCGCTTCTGCATTGCTACTTTCGTTGTTAATTGCGTCGATGTTTGCCATGCTGGCTTCGTGCGCTGTCGGCCCGGACTATAAGCGCCCCGAAGCCGCAAATGCTGCCGCGTCGCAAAGCACTTTTAAAGAGGCAGTCGATTGGAAAATTGCGACGCCGAGCGATGATACCAAGCGCGGCAAATGGTGGGAAGCGTTTGGAGATAGCGAGTTAAATACGCTGGTTGAACAAGTCGATATCAACAATCAAAATTTGAAGGTTGCCGAAGCGAAGGTTCGTCAAGCACAGGCTTTGGGTGTATCGGCGCGAAGCAGTTTTTTCCCGACCATTTCTGCATCTGCATCAGAAACGCGCAGCCGGTCTGGATCCGGATCGTCGAGGACGCAGACTAACACCGGCTCAGGCACCAGCACTGGCGGGGTCTCCAGCACTACGTCCGGCGTCACGACCAGTCATAATTTAGGCGCCAATTTCGCTTGGGAACTTGATTTATGGGGCCGCATTCGTCGTCAGATCGAATCTAACGACGCCAGCATTCAAGCCAGCGCGGCGGATTTGGAATCGGCACGCTTGTCGGCACAGTCAGATTTGGCATCCAACTACTTTCAGGTGCGCGTGAGTGACGCGCAAAAGCAGCTGCTGGACGATACGGTGGCCGCCTATGCGAAATCACTTGAGCTCACCAAAAACCGCTACAACGTGGGCATTGCCGGTCGCGTCGATGTGGCGCAGGCCGAAACCCAGCTGAGAAGCGCAGAAGCGCAAGCAATTGATCTCGGCGTTCAGCGCGCTCAGCTGGAACATGCAATCGCGTTATTAATCGGCAAAGCACCGGGAAACTTTGCACTGGCCCCGGCGAAATGGAATGTTGCCGTGCCGACCATTCCGTTGATGTTGCCCGCCACCCTGCTTGAACGTCGTCCCGATATTGCAGGCGCAGAAAGGCGTGCCGCCGCGGCCAACGCGCAAATCGGAGTTGCCAAAGCAGCGTACTATCCGACGCTCTCACTAACCGGCAATGGCGGCTACAGCAGCCCGACGCTGTCGAATTGGATCAGCGCACCGAATCGTTTCTGGTCACTCGGACCATCACTTGTTGAGACTATTCTAGACTTTGGCAAACGTGGTGCAGCGACTGACCAAGCAGTTGCACTATACGACCAAAGTGTCGCCGCCTACCGCCAGACGGTATTGCAGGCGTTTCAGGATGTGGAAGACAACTTGAGCGCCATGAGAATTTTAGAGGCTGAGGCAAAAGTGCAAGAAGATGCGGTCCGCGCTGCACGTGAATCGGTCGCGTTGACTCTCAACCAATACAAGGCGGGCACCGTCAGCTATCTCAACGTGGTCAGCGTGCAGACTGCGCAGCTCTCCAATGAACGCACCGCAATGACATTAATGGGGCGTCGCTTAACAGCTTCGGTGGCGCTCATAAAAGCACTTGGCGGCGGATGGGATGGCTTGACGTCGT
>JAYVYF010000103.1:0-2246 GCA_043784585.1 Burkholderiales bacterium | reverse complement strand
GCCTGTCTGCTTGCGTACGCACCAGCGACACGGTTGCGCGCCTGGGCGGCGACGAATTCGCGGTAATTTTGGAAAACCTGCAAAGTAACGATCACGAGGGCGCACAAAATGTTGCCGAGAAAATGATTGCCGCGCTGGCCTCGCCGATCATGATTAAAAATCAGCAGCTGAGCACATCCTGCTCGATCGGTATTGGTCTTTACCCGGACGATGGCCGCGATCCGCAGACGTTGATGAAACACGCCGACGTGGCCATGTACGACGCCAAAGCCAAGGGCCGCAACAACTACCAATTTTTCTCGCGCGAAATGAACACCAAAGCGCAAGAGCGCCTGACGGTGGAAAACTATTTGCGCCTGGCTCTCAGGCGCGACGAGCTCGTCATGTATTACCAGCCACGCATATCCTTCAAAACTGGCCAGCCCACGGGCATGGAGGCGTTGATACGCTGGAACCATCCGCGTCATGGCCTGGTATTGCCAAGCAAATTTATTCACGTCGCCGAAGAATCCGGCTTGATTGTGCCGATCGGTGAATGGGTAATGGAAACCGCGTTTGCCCAGCTGGCCGAATGGAAGAAAAAAACCACGCTGGATCTGAGACTCGCCGTTAATTTATCAGTAGGGCAATTGCTCGATGGCGAGCGCCTGATGCGTGCCGTGCAATCCACCGCCAAAGCCGTGAACCTAGACACCAGCGCGCTGGAACTGGAATTGACTGAAAGTATGTTGCTTAAAAATAGCGATGACACTGCAAAATTATTGGTGCGCTTAGGCAATCTCGGAATCCATATCGCGATTGATGACTTTGGCACTGGCTATTCATCGCTCTCATATCTGAAGCAGTTACCGGTTGACACCATCAAGGTGGATTCGTCGTTTGTCCGCGATATTGGCACCGACCCCAACGACGAAGCCATCATCCGCGCCATTATCGCCATGACCCATTCATTGAAACTCAACGTCGTGGCCGAAGGCGTCGAACGCGAGGATCAATACTGCGTTTTGCGTGACCTTGACTGCGACGAGTACCAAGGTTTTTTATGCTCCCCGGCGTTGCCTGCTGCCGAGTTTGAGGCAAAATTTTTGGTGTCGCGCTAGCGGGCTATTGCGTTCAAATCTATTGGACTAAGGCTTACTGCGCTTAGGGCTATCGTGAGCAACCACCGCGAGGCCGCTGGCTAACGTTTCTTTCAAGACGTTGCCAAATGTCTTCTTTATACTAAGAAATAAAAATAGATCAGCCGAAGTGTGTTGCGCGGCAAGATCACAACCGGCACGCATTCCCGCAAATATAAAATCTGGGTTTGCCCGTCGAAGTGCCGCTGTATCGGGGCCATCTCTACACAGGCTCGCCGCTGCTATTGCACAATCTGAGGTCAGCGAGATTCGGCGATTGCCGATGCATGATGAGTTCCGCGGGCGGCGGGAGGCGTTGCCGCGAGCCGCCATTAACGCGGTGTCGCACCCGCATCGTTGCCGCCATGGATAGCGAGGCGCAATATAGGCGGACTTCTTCAAGCACAAATGCTATGAAAGCCGCTTTAAAGCTAGAGTTTTGGCAAAAATAATTCCAGCAAATCATTCAAAAAAAGCCGTCCTTTCGCCGTTGGCTTGACATGCAAATGATCGCGCTCAATCAAACCTAGTGCGGTCGCTTTCGCAAGCTCGCGCGAAATCACCGAAATCGGTAAGCCAGTACGTTCGACAAACAGGGAATTTGCAAAACCTTCATTAATCCGCAACGCGTTCAACATAAATTCAAACGGCAATTCCGCGACGCTGACGATTTTTTCCTCTTCGTTGCTTAGGCCTAGCGCCGCTTTTTCCATGTAATTTTTCGGCTGCTTGAATCGTGCTTCGCGGGTGATGCCACGCGCAGGATCGGGATATGAAATCTTGCCGTGCGCGCCCGCGCCAATGCCGATGTAATCGCCGAATTGCCAATAATTCATATTGTGTTTTGAGCGCTTGCCGGGTTTGGCATAGGCAGAAGTCTCGTAGTGATCGAGGCCAGCGGCGTTCAGTTTCGCCTCGATCATGTCCTGCATATCGGCAGCAATGTCATCATCCGGCAACGGCGGCGGGAAGCGATGGAACAGCGTGTTCGGTTCCAGCGTCAAATGGTAAATCGACAGATGGTTGGTATTGAATGAAAGCGCCACGTCGATATCTGTTTCGCATTCGGCTAACGTTTGAGTCGGCAGCGCGAACATCATGTCGAGATTGATGTTGTCAAAATTATGC
>JAYVYF010000102.1:0-10954 GCA_043784585.1 Burkholderiales bacterium | reverse complement strand
GCGGGATTACCAATGCCGGAAAGCTGCAAAAGCTGGGGCGAATTTATCGCGCCGCCGGAAAGAATAGTTTCCCTTGCGGCCTCCACGAAATACGTCTCGTTTTTATATTCGAACTCAACGCCGGTTGCGCGCTTTTTTCCGTCTGCATTTGCGGGCAGCTTATGAGCAAAATCAATACGAATCCTGGTCGAAAGTGCGCCCGTCAACACGACCAGATTAGACCGTTGCATGACCGGGCGAAGAAACGCCTTTGACGCATTCCAACGCACACCTGTTCTCTGATTCACTTGAAAGCGGGCAGATCCAAAATTATCGCCACTATTGAAATCAGCCACCTTAGGAATGCCGGTTTGCTCGGCAGCATCGCGCCATTTATCCAGAATTTCCCAGTGCAAACGCTGCTCTTCGACACGCCATTCGCCATCGCCACCATGGATTTCTGAATTGCCCGCGTAGTGCTCTTCGCTCGCTTTGAAAATAGGCAGCACATTTTTCCATCCCCAGCCAGTGTTACCCAGCGCTTCCCATTCGTCGTAATCACGGGCTTGGCCGCGCATGTAAATCATGGCATTTATCGACGAACAACCACCGAGGGTGCGGCCGCGAGCGTAAAGAATTGAGCGTCCGTTAAGGCCCGGCTCGGGCTCGGTTTTGTAGCACCAATCGGTGCGCGGATTGCCGATGCAATATAGATAACCCACTGGAATGTGAATCCATATGTAATCGTCTTTACCGCCGGCCTCGAGCAGCAGCACGCGCATTTTTGGATCTGCGCTAAGCCGATTAGCGAGCACACAGCCCGCCGTGCCTGCACCCACAATAACGTAATCGAACGTTCCGAATTTTTTCAAATGAATATTAAAACTCTAGCAATGACGGCTTTAAGCAAGACTTATTGCCCGTACCGCCTCGCCAATGCTAGGGTTTACTTTCTTAATATTGCCATTAGAGCTTAATAACAAGGCGACGAAATTTTTAGGTAGGCGCTATGAAAGTAAGCGAGGCCACGTGACGAGCGACTTGTTTGACCGCATCGCGGGCCGATGACAATGCCGGTGAATCCAGCGACGCCAACCTCGATTCAGCGCGCGAGACGATTTTCGCGGCTGTCGAACAACCCGCGTCCGCGCCGACCAACAAACTGTATTCGGGATGCTCTAAAAATACCCGCCCGCAAACAATCACCCGCAGGTTGGGATTGAACGATGCACTTCGAGCGAAATGAATCGTAGACGTCATGGCGGCCAAACGGTGATCTCGCTGGAATGCACTGCTGAGCGAAAGATTCAGCACATCAAACCACTGCTCTTTTACCAGGTTTTCCAACTCACCGTCGGTGGCTGGAAATTCACACACAACATCCCAGCCCGCACGCCAGAAAAACTCCGCATCAAGCCGCATTCCCAGCATATGCGGCTCACCCGGCTGGGTGGCCACCAGCACGGACCGGGTGGAGGCAACGGGTGCCGCTTCAGCCTGAAACGCGGCACTCAAATCACGCACCAACGATTGCAAACGCCACATTCCAACCGTCACTTCAACGTCATGGCACACGTCCTCATTACATAGTTCGCCCAGGCGTCGTGCCACCGGCTGCAGGACATGCAAAAAAATCGATTCGATGGAAAGTCCTTTTTCATGCAGCAAATCGAGATAGTCGCCCGCCGCAGCGGCGTCAGTGCTCAGCACGTGTTGCGTGAATTCCTCGATGACATCGCTGCTATCATTTATTTCGGCATGTGAGGTGCGGCGTGCCGAGGCACCGCGACCACCTTCATATCCATCGGATGCAACCGCGCGATGCGCCATCAGCAAGCGCGGAATTAATTCGCTGGCGACGACTTCGCCAATCAGATCGTACGACGGCTCGGTTTGTATTAGTGCCTTTTCAGCGCTGCCGAAGGTGGCATTGGCATACGCATAGTCCGCAGGGATGACAATATTTTTCCCCAGCCCTTCAAGTGCGGCAAACTCATTCCACGCGGGGTTGTCTTGACTCGGATTCAATCTCAGCCGATTAAGCATCGCGTCGGGTACTTCAACCGATGCTGCAATGACGACGTGCGCAGGATCTTCTGCCCAGGCAAGACGCATGTCCCAGTCAGAAAACAATCGCCTGGCGATTGACTTTTCACCCAATATTTTGACCTCACCGTGGCGCGGATCAGATTGAATCGATTTCCATAATTTAGCTACCGCCGCGCTAGGACCTTCAAGCCATTGAAAAAAACAACCATGGTCGTACACCAGCAAACCCGTAATCAAGTTCTCGCGATTACGAGCGCAAGCATGATCAAGCAACTTTTTCAGCTCAATCTCGGTAAATTTTTTAACGGGCGTGCTTTGATAGACCAACGTACTCAACAGGGACGTTTCATCGGTCGCGCCGGGCTCAGGCAGCATTGCAGAGTTAAGAAAATTGGCGACAGGTGCGTGCAGAAGTGACATCGTTTTCACCGGTTTATAAATCTGCCACGATAGGCTCAAGTATTTATGTGGAGCCAGGCACAAGCTTAAACAGTTGGGTAGAGCTTGATCGTGAACTGCTTGCTGTTGCTTGTCAACACATCGCATTTTATACAAATAAATTGTTAGCCTGACTGTTGCGGTGCAGCAATTTATTTCCCGGATTTCGCTGCGCTGGCGAGCTATGGTGAACATGCGGAGCAGCCGATAACAGCCTCATGAATAACCCTATGATCGAGTGCGTTTGGCGGCGCTGGTCTTTTTTGAGGTGGACCTTGAGCGCGTATTTGCATCGGCATCCTTTTTTGCAGTGGTGCGCGTACCCGGCGCAGCTTTTCCACCTGCACTTTTTTCACCTCCTCCACCCGCAGGTTGTTGCAATAAATTCCACGCCCACAGAGCGGGATTCATGGCCGCTGCTGCTTTTGCGAGCTGGGCAAGGTCGGGAGGTTGGCTTTTTTCTTGTACTTGTTCGCTAAGCTTGACCTCAGCATCCGCCCTCCGCACCTCTGGGGAAGCCATCGACGCCGGCATGGGCATCGGATTAGCAGCCATTTTTGTTAAAAAATCCTTATGATATTCAAGTGTCTTTATAGACATTTCCACCACGCCAACCTGGGCCTTAAGCCACATCAATACGGTTTCCAGTTCTCGGCTTTTGCGCTCGATTTCTTTTGAATCCATCGTGGCCATCATCATCGCTGCAACATTCGATGCGGGATTATTAGCATTGCTCGCCATAAACGGGCTAGCGATATTTTGGAAAAGCTCAAAGTAATTGGGAAATGCCGGCGTCATGCCGGAAGTGGGTTTGTCAGTAGACATAGTGAGTCCCTCGTGGTTAAACTTGATGATACGATTTTGGCATCTTCTAAATTACCACATATGCAAAATTGGGTGGCCGAAATGGTGCGGTGGGTCGCCCGGATCGGCAGGAATTTTATGGCCCGAAATTTCAGCATCAACAAAAAATAAACCCCGCCGAGCATGCACTCAGGCGGGGCCATATTCAAACATGATTAACAAATTGTTTTGTTCGCCAATTTGCTTTAGTTGCTTTTTGTCATCCGGCTATTTATCAAACTTGGCGATAAATTCTCTAATCTTCGGGTAAATCAATTCCCGATATTTGCGACCACTGAAAATGCCGTAATGACCCACTTCAGGCGTCGTGTAGTGCTGATGTCGCGCAGCAGGTATTCCACTGCATAGCGTGTGCGCGGCTTGGGTTTGTCCGCTACCCGAAATATCATCCAATTCACCCTCGATGGTGAATAATGCAGTGCGCTTGATGGCCGCAGGATTGACCCGCTCACCCGCCACATCCATCAGACCTTTGGCCAAAGTCTGGTCCTGAAAAACACGGAAGATTGTGTCAAGATAATATTCGGCAGGCAAATCCATCACCGCATTGTATTCATCGTAAAAACGGCGATGCGCTTCTGCACTTTCGCCATCGCCCGCGACCAGATCGTTGTAGTAATCCTGATGCGATTTCATATGTCGTTTGGGGTTCATTGCCATGAATCCGGATAACTGTAGAAAGCCGGGATAAACGCGGCGCATTGAGCCCGCATATTTTTGTGGCACACGCTGAATCACGTTTTGTTCAAACCATGAAAGCGAGCGATCGGTGGCGAAATCGTTGACGGATGTCGGGCTTAGCCGAGTGTCAATCGGGCCGCCCATCATGGTCATTGAATTGGGCAGCGGCTCATTATGCTGCGCCATTAGCGAAATCCCGGCTAAGACCGGCACGGTCGGTTGGCAAACAGACACCAGATGAATGTTCGGTCCCAAAGACTTTTGGGCGAAGCGGACAAATTCCTGAACGTAGGCCACGTAGTCGTCAAAATGGAAAGGGCCCTTGCTGAAAGGCACTTCGCGGGCATCTTTCCAGTCCGTGATGACTACATCATGATCAGGCAGCATGGTACGAACAGTATCTCGCAGCAGTGTGGCGTAGTGACCGGACAATGGCGCAAAAATAAGCACCGTGGGTTCATTTTTTGCCGCTCGCGATTTCTTAAAATGCAGCAAATTACAGAATGGCTTTTCGAGCAGCACTTCTTCCGTAACGATGGCATCCGCGCCATTTACTTTGACTTGACCAATGTCGAATGCAGGACGTCCATAGCGCGCGGTGAGACGCAGCATCAAATCCATGCCTGCGGTAACATTTTTGGCAGCGGGTGTCAGAGAAAGCGGCGAAAAAGCATTGCCAAATGCGTCCACATTGGCCTGAGCCCACCAACGCAAAGGCTCCATTACGGCGCGCTGCAATTCATGAAATTGGTAAAGCATTTGCTATCTCCGATGAACAGTAAATTTTTGAGCACAATCCTTCTAACATTGCTTACTATTTACGTTGCAAGCTGGCCTTCAAACGAATATTACGATATTTATTGCACTGCAACATAAATCATTGATTGATAACCGTCAATATTTGTGGATTCATGTTCCCGTGCTGCGAACAGCGTTGCTAACGCATGTGCCCTCATTACCTAGGTGCGCGCGGCTAAATTTTGGATTTTTTGCGTTTTGTCCGGGCATTTAGTGCCGCAAGGCGGCATGGACGTAAACCATTTTCTGCTACCCTTAGTCGTTTCTGCTTTCGACGCTTTCCGCTGTTTTCTTAAGCCTCGCTGATACCCGCGCTTTATATATGAACGGTTTTCCTAGCCAGCACCCTATTTCGTTGACCCTTTCTTTGTCATCAAACTCTTCTTTTTAGCCAACGGCATACCTTAATTTTTTAATATGAGTTCGACCATGCTTGATCATCAACGCAGCCAAAAAGATTCGCCGTCAGATTCCACCCGTAGCGAGTTATATCCGCCTATTGATCGGTACGACCACGGCATGCTCGCGCTGGACAGCATTCATACCATGTACTACGAGCAATCGGGGAACCCGGCGGGAGTGCCCGTGGTATTTCTGCATGGTGGTCCGGGTGCCGGAGCCTCCTCCTCGCACCGGCAATTTTTTGACCCCGCGTTCTATCGCATCGTTATTTTTGACCAGCGCGGCTCAGGGCGCTCCACACCCTTGGGCGAGCTGCGCGACAACACCACGCCGCATATCATCAGCGATATAGAAACACTGCGGGTTCATTTGGGCGTTGAACGGTGGATGGTTTTTGGGGGCTCGTGGGGCTCAACGCTATCGCTCGCCTATGCGGAGCATCATCCCGCGCGCGCCATGGCGCTCATTCTTCGCGGCATTTTCTTGTGCCGGCAAGCCGAAATTGACTGGTTTTTGTACGGCCTGAAAAGTTTTTTTCCTGAAGCCTGGCGCAAGTTTGTGTCCGTTTTGCCTGAAAGTGAGCACCATAATATTTTGGAGGCGTATTACACGCTGTTATCGAGCCCAGATCCGCTTGTACATCTGCCGGCCGCCCGCGTCTGGAGCACCTATGAGGGCTCATGCTCCGCACTGCTACCGAATCCTGGCATTGTCGCAAATTTTGGTTCAGATCGCGTTGCACTGGGGCTGGCGCGAATCGAGGCGCACTATTTCATGAACGATATTTTTTTGGATGATAATTTTTTACTGACCAACATTGGTCGCATTCGCCATATTCCCACCACGATCGTGCAAGGCCGCTACGATGCCGTTTGCCCGATTGTGTCCGCTGATGATTTATCGCGCGCCTTTCCAGAGGCTGAATATCACATCATCAAGGACGCTGGACATTCAGCATTTGAGCCTGGCACCTGCGCAAAACTGGTACAGACAATGGAACATTTGAAAGTGCGGTTTGGCTCGATTTCTTCCAGCTGAAATTATTGCGCGGATGAAAAAATTTCTCAAAGCAGTGCGCCTCGACAATTCGGACGATCAGATCTATCACCAAGGTGGCGCTTGCGATGAGAACGAATGGGTATGTTCGGGTGGTTTTGCGGTGTGCGATCTGGCGGTCAACTACCGATGTGAGCCCCGCTGTTTCTGCGACAGCTCGTTTATCTCAATATCGAGCCGCTCACGCTGCACTATCGCCGAAGTTGTCGAAGTCGACGATGGCGATATCGAAATTTTTAAAGATACGCTGACCCAATATCTGATGTTCGAGTGGAAAGCGCCCAGCTACGATATCGCCCGCGGCGTTGCAGAAGACGAAATTGATTACACCACTAAGCTTTGCGAAACCTTCGCCCAAGATGTCTGGATTACCGTCAGCCGCACGCCGGGAGCAGATGACGCGATTGATGAGAAGTACAATCAGTATCAGCGCTTGCAAATTGGGGCGCACAAGCTTTAGCGCGCCCCTCATCAACGCACGCGGCCGCCGCCGATAACAAAATCCAACCGCGCCTGCCAGGGTTAATTAAACGCCGAGCAAATCCACTTCAAACAACAAAGTCGAATTGGGCGGGATCGCACCACCCGCGCCCCGCGCACCGTAGCCCAAATCGGGCGGAATGACGAGATGCCGCGTACCGCCGACTCTCATCCCGGCCACGCCTTCATCCCAGCCACGGATAACACGCCCGCCACCCAGCGGAAACTGGAATGGATCGCCGCGATCCTTGCTCGAATCAAACTTCGAGCCCGCTTTTCCGTCAACATAAAGCCAGCCGGTGTAATGCACTGAAACATGATTACCCGCCACTGCCGTCGCGCCGGTGCCTTCAACTTTATCTTCATACTGCAAGCCGCTTGCGGTTGTATTCATTTTTTCCTCTTGGGTTAGTAAAAAACAATGTTGTTAAAATAAATTTGCACTCTGACTGACTTTTCTTTGCAGCGTCACTGTCGGTATCTTTCCCTCAAGCGCGGCGAGCATGTGCAATCACCCGCGTCAGCGTCACCAGCATCCCCGCCGTCGCACCCCAGATATAGCGGTGGTGGTACGGCACCGCGTAATAGCTTCGCATGCGGCCTTTATACATCGCACTTTCCAGGCGATGATTGCGCTCATTAATTAAAAACGAAAACGGCACTTCAAAACATTCCACAACCTCTTTAGGATCAGGCTTGTATTTTACCGGCCCGTCAATCCAAGCCACCACCGGCTTGATCTGATAGCCCGTGCCGGTTGAATAGTGCGGGATCGACCCGAGTACCTCGATCCGCGAAGCATCCAAACCCGTCTCTTCTTCGGTCTCGCGAAGTGCAGTGTGAAACGCGTCGCGATCGTCTGCTTCTACGCGGCCGCCAGGAAAACTAATCTGACCGCCATGATCGGTTAAATGCGCCGTTCGCTGCGTAAATAATACCCGCGGCTCAGCAGCTATGCCTTCCCCACCCTCCACGCCCTCCCCGGTCCTTTGATTCACCAACAGTATTAAAACCGCAGCGGGTTTAAGCGGCTTACCAACGTTTAATGCAGGCGACACAGCAATCTCACCATCATCCGCGAAATTAGCGTCCCCGGTCGCGGCAAACTGATCTGCCGCAGCAATCCACTTGGTCAACTGCTGTCGGGTCACGCCCGGCGCACTCGCTGTTTCATTTTTTAGAGCGTGTTTATAATCATTCATTCCCATATTATATTCGGTGAACACCCATGATTTTGTATGGCTACTTTCGATCGTCTGCGGCCTACCGCGTGCGTATCGCAATGAATTTGAAGGGTTTGAAACCAGAGCACCACTCCATTCATCTGGCAAAAAAAATGCAGTTCCGCGACGAATACCGCGCGATCAATCCGCAAGGATTAGTGCCCTATTTGATTGACGATACCGATAAGCATGCTGGCGCGTTCCCGCTCGCGCAGTCGCTCGCCATCATTGAATATTTGAACGATCTCTACCCGCAGCCACCGTTGCTGCCTACCGACCCACGCGAGCGTGCAACCGCGCGCTCAATTGCACAGATGATCGCCTGTGACATTCACCCCCTCAACAATCCCAAGGTGCTCGACACACTGACCGCTGATTTCGGGATCACGGAAAGCCAGAAAACACACTGGTACTGCAACTGGATCAGCCAGGGTTTTACCGCCATTGAGACGATGCTTGCGGGAAGAAAAATACAAAGCCAATTTTGTGTAGGCGACACCCCAACCATCGCCGACATTTGCCTGATTCCGCAAGTGACCAATGCCAACCGCTTCAAATGTTGTCTCGACAACTTTCCGCGCATTCTTGAGATTTATCATCACGCCATGACGCTTCCTGCGTTCGACGCTGCACAGCCATCGAAGCAGGCAGATGCGGGCTAATAAACGAGGCAGGGGCTAATACGGACGGCATTATCGTCGAATATGGTTACTCGACGCACCCGCATGTCCACATTCATGCCCGCTAGGTAACCTGCAAACTGCTCGGTGCCAATTCACATCCGCCAATGCGCCATTCATGGTCCGCCTGGTGTTCCATTGTGTAGAGCGCAATAACAATATCGCCATCGGCGGTTACGAATTTAACCGGTTGAATCGTGAGGCCGTCGACAATAGCCGCCTCCAGGAATTCGCGCGAACTGTGTTTGATGAGCGGTGCATAACCGCCGCGAACCATTTCCATAAACTGGCGCGGCGAACCAAAATATTTTCGCGTATCCGCCGTGGCGTACGAGAAAGCTATTGCAGCTTCGTCACGTTCAAATGCGCGCAACTGCAAGGTAATAACGCGTTGAATTTTTTCGCGATCCGCTTTGGAAAGCATGCTTTTTTCGGGTATCTCAGCCGAGCCAATCTTGGCCGTGGACGCGGGCGGTTTTGCGTCTAACTTTTCTGCGTTGGGTGTGACCTTGGGTAATGCCTTGGGTGCCGCCTCGATTGCGGCAGAGACATTTGCGAATGCTAACCAGCCACTCACCAATACAAGCAATGCAACACTAATATTCACGCATCGATTTACGCTCATTCGGCACTCCCGATTTGTCCCGGCTTGCGAAGACGCAAGATAGCGTCCTCGTCGCATTGCCGTGACCTATTTACTTTACCTCAGCATGGCAAAAATATCTTTGGCTTAATAGAAACCTTGCTCAAATGTACGATTACTTATCTAACTTGATATGCAGCCACGAAAACTTTTTGTCTTCTAAGGAATCTCGCGGGATCATTTGTGAGCATCCCTTTTGGGAGCACGTCGCGAAGCGGACCATCAACTTGATCATGTGCGCCACGACCGCGAGCCCCACCATTGAAAGCCGATGAATTCAATGGTGCAAGGCATGCGTGAAATTCTCTTGCTGAAAGCAGCTTAAGCCAAACTAATCGGCATCGGTCGCAAACCCGTCAGCGCTACGGCGCGCTCTGGCCGCAGCGCGTTTATTGACGCCCCAAACCTGACGGAAAGTTGCAAACTTTTCGCACCATGTCAGCCCCTCAGATGAAAGAGCCTCCATAAATGCAGCGATGCGGCGCGAGATCATCACGGTGTACAGCGCCAGCAGGGTGGTGGGAATAAAGACGGCAAAAAATATTATCAATTTCGTCGGGGTCTGCAAGTCGCTATGGCTATATAAATTCATGCCAAGGAAGCCGGTGACGATGGTTCCGACCATACCGCACGCTAATACCACCGTCAGGCGGCTGGTGTTGTCGCTAGTCTTGCGGGCGCGATCAGCATCAAGATATTCATTAATATCGCGCGCCTCTTCGCGTACTTCTGCGTAAAGCGCGTCGGAGCCTAGCTGATGTCCCCAACGCTTGAAAAAATCACTCGGTTGAACCTGGTTGGAAATTTCATGAAACCAATAACGATTATTGAATCGCAAAAAAACTTCGAGCGCTTCCCGCACATGACGTTTAAACAATTTTACGCTTTCAAAATCACGCACCCGCAATCGCTCCCCCGCACGCGAAAACTGGTTGGACATCCACAGCAGCGCAGCTTTATGAAAGTGTGCGATCAGGCCAATCTGAAAAAACTGGTGGCGAAATTGGCGATGCAGGGCATGGCTTTTGAGGCCCGCTTTGGTGATCATTGCAAACGTTAAGCCACGGAAAAAAGCCGCGTGTCCATGCCGCTATTAACGTCTTCCACATCCCAAAAGCGGTCGTAGCAATTTTCGGTTTCAAAATTCGCCAGAAAACTTTTTACATAGGGCAAGGTGGTGGAGTCGCCCCATTTCGCCGCAAACCCCAATCGCACCATGTCGCCACGCGTCAGTGCACGCGGATCATCAAACGACAAATAGGTCATGATCGGAATGCGCTTATTTTCGAGCTGATAATATTTTATGGCTTTACCGGGACGGTAGGCCGGAATCAGCGGAGACAATAAATATTCCCAGTGCGCGGTAACGGGCGTCTGTCGTTCGCCGCGAACCAAATCCAGAAATTTATTTTGGTTTGCATAATCCGAAGTGGCAAGTGCTGCACCATTTTTGTCAACAAACTTGACCTCGAACGGGCAATGTGAGCCCTGAATGGCATTGCCGCCTGCGGATGAATCCCAAGCCGGCGGATAGGGACGGCCCAGCCGGTCCATCAGCTCAATGGCCGTCTCTAGGGCAATATCTTTGCCCGCGCCTTCTATAGCGATGAGCGCGATATCAATATCGTAAAAGAAATAAAGTCGTAATCGCAATACGTTCA
>JAYVYF010000101.1:0-2921 GCA_043784585.1 Burkholderiales bacterium | reverse complement strand
AAAGTTTTGACAATGGCTTTGCAGTGGAGGACGTTATTCGTCGCCTGGTTATTCATAACGCAATGCCTCCGCCGGGTTTACCTTCGACGCACGCCAGCTCGGATAAAGCGTCATAACGAGGGCCATCGCGAACGCAATGGTCACGGTGAGCCAGACATCGCTCGCGTGAATTTCTGATGGTAGTTCGGTGATGAAATAGACCTCGGGCGAAAGAATGCGCGAGCCGGACAGCTTTTCCAAAAATGAAACCACACTCGAGATATTAAGCGCCAGCAAGACACCGCTAGCCAGACCGACCAAGGTACCAATCAGCCCAATCATCGCCCCCTGCACGACGAAAATCTTCATGATGGTTCCGGGCGATGCCCCCAGCGTTCGCAGAATGGCAATATCCGCGTGTTTATCAGTGACCGCCATCACCAGCGTTGACACCAGATTAAACGATGCCACTAAAATGATGCAGGTGAGAATTAGAAACATCATGCGTTTCTCAATCTGTACCGCGCGGAAATAGGTCGCATTTTGCTGCGTCCAGTCGGTAACGTAGCCATCAATCGCCAGCGTTTTCCCAAGCTGGCGCGCGATCAGCGGAGCACGATCAGTATCATTCACTTTTAGCCGCACGCCGCTCACGGCATCATCCATCCGGAATAATGTTTGCGCATCTTTGATATTAATGAGCGCCAGATTCAAATCGTATTCGTAATGGCCGGAACTGAATATGCCCACCACGGTAAAGGTGCGAGTTCGCGGCACCATCCCGGTGATAGACGGGCCACCGCGCGGCGCAACCAACAACTGCAATTTCGAGCCCACCTGCGTTTGCAGCGCGCGTGCCAGTTCGGTACCGAGCACGATCCCATATTCGCCAGGTCTCAGTGCGGTCAAGTCACCCACCTTCATATTGCTGCCTAAATCCGCAACCTCGTTTTCAAGCGCTGGATCAATGCCTCGAATCCCTACGCCGCGCGGGGTCTGGCCATTGGTCAACATGCCTTGATCCATTACAAAAGGCGCGGCGCCGACGATTTCCGGCTGCTTTTTAGTGGTTTCAATGACGTCGCGCCAATTCGCGAGGCCGCTCTCAAATCCCATCACCTGGATATGTGAGGTGACGCCTAAAATCTTGGCACGCACTTCCTTTTGGAAACCGTTCATCACCGACAACACGGTGATGAGTGCGGCAATGCCCAAGGCAATGCCCGCCATGGAAATCAACGAAATAAACGAAATAAAATTGTTTTGCCGCTTCGCGCGCAGGTAGCGGCGACCGATGAATAACGAGAGAGGTTGCAAGCAGAATTCCGAATGAAAGTTGTTAAGGGTGCAGCCCGAGAGTGTGCCACAAAATTCTGTCAAACCAAGCGTCGCGCGCTCACGTAAGCGCCGCAGTTCGGTAATAGCGCACGAATCGAGCACGATGATAAAATCGCGATATGCACTTTACGATCATCGCCTCAGACCTCATTCCCCCGCCCACCTTCATTGCCGCACAAGATTTGCCGCCGATGCCCGGCTTGCAATCCTTGTTGGCGCTTGGCGAAATCAAAAAATCGCCGCCCCGCTCGCTGGAAGAGGCCTGTTTAAACGAATTAGGTCTGGTTTTTGTCGCCAGTAACCCGGTGGCCGCTCTCACGCTGCTGGCCGATGGTGGCACGCCCGGACATGAGACATGGTTGCGCGCCGACCCGGTGCACCTGCACGTGAGCCGCGACAATGTTCAGCTTCTCGATTCGCATGTATTAAAACCCACCCAGGCAGAGGCAGACGCCATTGTCGCGACACTGAACGCGCATTTGGCTGATGACGGGCTTTCGATTGACGCACCTGATGCAGCGCGCTGGTACATGCGGATACCCGAGGCGGAGACCCCGGAGACAACGCCACTTTGGCGCGCGAATGGAGCGAATGTATTTGATCATTTGCCGGAAAATTCCGATAACAATCACGCCAAAATAAAATGGCGACGCTTACAAAACGAATTGCAAATGTTGTTGCATGATCATCCTGTAAATGCCGCCCGCGAGGCACGCGGCGAGCTCGCGATCAATGGCATCTGGTTCTGGGGTGCAGGTGCTTTTAGAGGCAAGGCCGTGCCGATGGGGCCAAATATGGCGCACATGCTGGGCGTGGTAAACAAACGAAATATTTTGACACCACCGAGCGTAAGCCCCGGCCCAAAACGCAGAAATCCGAACGAGTTGGTGCTCGCAAAGCTAGCACTGGCGCGCGGTTTGGCATTGAATGCCAAGCTGCCGCTGATTGATTTACCGCCAAGTCTGAATGCGTTTCTAATCCAGAGCCTGAACACGCTGGTGGTGCTGCATGTCGCTACCAAAGCACTGCGCGCCAATCAACGACACGAGTGGATGACCGCAGCTACGGCGTTGGACAATGATTGGTTTATGCCGCTCAAAGCGGCACTCGATAATGGGGCAATTTCATCGCTCACGCTGATCCTGCCGAACGAAATGACAACCCTCCGCGCCGAAATCATGCCCGCATCGTCGTGGGATTTACGCGGGCAGATTTCGCAGCTAATGGCTAAAGTATTAGCACGCAATCCCAAAGCACTTTCATCGTATCTTTAGTTTCTTTCAAGCCAAATTTGCATGACCACGATTATCACGCGGCAAATAGACAGCGCCGCATTTGCAACCCTGATCACGCAAAACATTGATCCAGTCATGGCGCGGCTTTATGCCGCGCGCGGCATTAGCCACGAGCGGGAGCTTGATACGCGAATGAGCGCGATGCTCACGCCGGCGCAACTCGCCCATGTTGGAGATGCCGCCACATTTCTCAGTCTGGCGATTCAGTCGCAACAGAAAATTTTAATCGTCGCTGACTACGATGCGGACGGTGCCACGGCATGTGCGGTCGGCATGCGCGCATTGTCGGCGATGGGTGCAATTGTCGAT
>JAYVYF010000100.1:0-2897 GCA_043784585.1 Burkholderiales bacterium | reverse complement strand
ATTACCGGCAATGGCGATGTGCTGGAGCCTGAACACGGCGTGGCGGCGATAGGATCTGGTGGCTCTTATGCTCAGGCCGCTGCCATTGCGCTTTTGGCCAATACCTCTCTCACACCAGCCGAGATCGTCAAAAAATCACTCACTATTGCAGGCGACCTTTGCATTTATACCAATCAGAATCACGTCATTGAAGTGTTGGAATAAATCATGATGACGCCGAAAGAAATTGTTTCCGAGCTGGACAAGCATATCGTCGGGCAGGCCGCAGCCAAACGCGCGGTGGCGATTGCACTCAGAAATCGGTGGCGGCGAAGCCAGGTGGCGGAACCATTGCGGCAGGAAATCACGCCGAAAAATATTCTGATGATCGGGCCCACTGGGGTCGGAAAAACTGAAATTGCACGGCGCTTGGCCAAGCTCGCCAATGCCCCTTTCATCAAAGTTGAAGCGACCAAATTTACCGAGGTCGGCTACGTCGGGCGCGATGTTGATTCGATCATCCGTGATCTCGCCGAGATCGCCGTGAAGCAGGCTCGTGAAGTCGAAGCCGAAAAAGCCAGACCGCTGGCACACGACCACGCCGAAGAGCGCGTGCTCGATGCGTTGCTGCCTGCGGCCCGTAATTTTGATTTTTACGGCAAGGCCAACGACGCCGAAGATGAGCATAAACATAGTGCCGAGTCGGGCGGCGTGGAGAGCGGTAATAACACGCGCCAGAAGTTTCGCAAAATGCTGCGCGAAGGCGCGCTTGACGATCGTGAGATTGAAATCGAAGTCGCGGCGACTCCCGGGCAAATGGAAATCTTTGGCCCTCCCGGCATGGAAGACCTGACGCAGCAAATTCAGGGCATGTTTCAGAACATGGGGCAAACACGCCGTAAAGCCCGCAAGCTGAACGTAAAAGACGCTATGAAACTGTTGGTTGATGAAGAGGCGATGAAACTCGTCAACGATGAAGAAACGAAAATTGCGGCGATCCAGAACGTCGAACAAAATGGCATCGTTTTCTTGGACGAAATTGACAAGATTGCGAGTCGCTCAGAAGCGCATGGCGCCGACGTTTCGCGTCAGGGCGTGCAGCGAGATTTATTGCCGCTGGTAGAGGGCACCACCATCTCCACCAAGTATGGCATGGTAAAAACCGACCACGTTCTATTCATTGCCAGCGGCGCTTTCCACCTCGCCAAGCCATCTGATCTCATTCCAGAATTACAGGGCCGGCTGCCGATTCGCGTCGAGCTTACTTCGCTTTCGATAGAAGATTTCGAGGCGATACTCACCAACACCGATGCCTGCCTGACGCGACAATACGAGGCGCTTTTAAAGACCGAGGGACTGACACTTTCGTTTTTGCCCGAGAGCGTGCGCAGGCTTGCAGAAATTGCCTTTTCGGTGAACGAAAAAACAGAAAATATTGGCGCTCGTCGCCTTTATACGGTCATGGAAAAGTTGCTTGAAGAAGTATCATTTGACACCTCTGCACGAGGGGATGCTTTTACGATAACCGCAGCCTATGTAGATGAAAAATTATCGGCATTGGCGAAAAGCGAGGATTTGGCTCGCTACGTTTTGTAGCGGGGCAAATATCAAAGCCTAGCATCGGCGGGCATTTCGAGATAAACATACCCGCTGACGCCCGTAAATATTAGGGCTTTGTTTTTCGTACGGCCCGCTTGGCATCTAAAAAGCTATTCGCGTCCAAGCCTGCTAGCCTCTAACTCACGCTGGATTCAAGCGCAGAAACCAGCAGCTCGCCAAGTGTCCGTTCCAGCGCCACTGCGTTAACCACGGGCGGCGCAAAGAGTTCACTTTTGAAACCTACCCGCCTGCCAGGCCGCTTATCGCGCATATGTGGTCAGGTCTTTTATTATCACATTTCTCAAAAACATTATGAATAACATAAACATCAAATGTGATAATAAAAGACCTGACCACTGCTTGTTCAGAGCCACGATCAGTGTGTGATTTGCACCATCCCGGTAGGCATAACGGATGATGTGGTTGACCAGGGCGGCATTTCAGAGCCGAGCGACGTTTGTGACCAAACCACGGACCCCATGAGCCACACCCCCGTCAACAAAAAATGCTACGCTTCTCGCTAACGTTTGTCATCCACAAATTCAATGGTAGACCCCATATGCCTGCAAAGGATTCAAATGCGTTTTTGTATCGCTGTCTTGATAATCATGCAATGTGCGATCGCAATTGCTGGTGAGCACGGACGCCCAACCGGACACAATTGCGAATTCTCCGCGCCACCTGAAAACGCAGGCGAAGACTTCGATCATGGTGTCTTGATGCGAATATATCCGCGCGCCAAAGACATTGGCGAAAAGTACACCGGATGCCAAACCGTGTGGATGCCGGGCGAGAAGAAATGGTCAATCCTCTCGATAGTTGCGATTGAGGCTGGTTTTCCAGTTCGAATTTGGGTGCCGAGTGTCTCTGGCCCGATTCCAGCCAGCTGTCGCTACAGGAGAGGCCGCCTTTTTGAGGGCGACGAGAAGAACTGTCCGGACGCGAAAACTCTGATCGCTAAATCACTTGCGGTTGGATGCGGTGAAAAAATTAAGTCGGCAGTGGCGGCAGGTTTAGGTGCACAACTTCCGGCAAGTTGTATGTTTGAATAGATTGAAACTAAGCGAGCGAACGAAGATCTTGCTAACACGGTCGCTGCTTTCAAATACAACCTGCGATTCTCACGTCATATTGGATCAAGTCTTTAATTATCATATTTCTTAAAAGTGTTAAGGATAACATAAACATCAAATGTAATAATGAAAGACCTGACCCCTGCTTGTTGTGCTTGTTGTGCTTGTTGTGCTTGTTGTGCTTGTGGTGCTTGTTGTGCTTGTTGTGCTTGTTGTGCTTGTTGTGCTTGTTGTGGGTCACCACAC
>JAYVYF010000099.1:0-11846 GCA_043784585.1 Burkholderiales bacterium | reverse complement strand
GCCCACTGACCGAGCGCATCAAAAACTGGTTGGCGTATGGCTTCGCCCGTGTGGCGACGGGATGGGTTGGGGTCAAGAGTGATTGGTTAGGGTAGGTTTTTGAACACTAGCACTGGTGAGGCGTTTACGACGTAAAGTGCTCAAACGACAGGCTGGACGGGGTCTTCAAACTTCGTGAGGCGCGTTCGATTTCGTAAACGTTGAAGATTGGCCGTGCGGTGTCAATATCCAGTCATTCTGAATGCGATTTTATTGGGTGACGTATCTGTTTTTTGCGATGTGGCGAAACCGTAGTTCCCCCGCATAGGACCGCTCGGGATGAATTGAGTGGCGTTAGCGTGTCTTTGCTTTGTTATTCACGCGATTCGCCGCCGCACCCCGTATCAGCGTCCCCACGCCATCGCTCGTCAACACCTCCAGCAGCAACGCGTGCGGCACGCGACCATCGATAATGTGTGCGGTTTTTACGCCGTTTTTTACCGCATCCAAGGCGAAATCGATTTTCGGAATCATGCCGCCGGAAATGGTGCCGTCTTTAATCAGGGCCTCAATCATGGCGGCGGTCAGGCCGGTTAAGACATTGCCTTTTTTATCGAGCACGCCTTTGGTATTGGTGAGGATGATCAGTTTTTCAGCTTGGAGCGCGATGGCGATTTTGCCAGCGACCACATCGGCGTTAATGTTGTACGCGGTGCCGTTTTCGTCGACCCCCAGCGGGGCGATAACGGGTATGAAATCTTCGGTGTCGAGCAGATCGATGATAGCGGTGTCGATTCTGACCACTTCGCCGACGAGGCCGATATCGATTTGCGTGCGTTTGTCCTCGGCGGAGGTGATTTTCATTTTTCGGGCGTGGATGAAATTACCATCTTTGCCAGTAAGGCCGACCGCCTTGCCGCCTGCTTTGTTAATCAGCGTGACGATTTCCTGATTGACCAAACCGCCGAGTACCATTTCCACTACGTCAAGCGTCTCGTCATCAGTAACGCGCATGCCCTGAATAAACTGGCCTTCCTTGCCGATTTTGGCAAGCAGGCTGTTGATCTGCGGGCCGCCACCATGGACCACCACCGGATTCATGCCAATCAATTTTAAGAGCGTAATGTCCTCGGCAAAGTCTTCCTGCAACGCCACGTCGATCATTGCATTGCCGCCGTATTTGACAACGATATTTCTATCCCAAAACTTTTGAATGTAGGGTAGCGCTTCAATCAGCACTTCGGCTTTTTGCGCGGCGGATACCGTGGCGATCACCGCCGCGGCGTTTTCGATTCGCTGTTCGGCGCTGCGTTTAGTTTTGGGTGCTTTGGAGGCAGTCGTTTTGGTGGCCGAAACGTTAGACGTCGCTTTAGGCATCGCTTTGGACATTTTCTTAGCAGCAGGCTTCTCGGGCATCACGGTTCTCCAGTGGGTGGCGCAAACAGGGGGTCAGTAATTTCGCCGATTGTACGGTGAATGTTGGAGTGCGTAAAAATTTAGTGTGATCGTGGCTAACCAAATTTATTCAAACCCAAATGAGAGCTGCGCGTCGGCAGTTGGTGTCCCCGTTGATGTCTGACGCTTTAGTTTCCCATTCGGAGCGCGACCCCGGACACCTTCACGCGCGGGATTTCGACTGCCGTGCTTTTCATAAACCTGTTTTGCGGCGTCTCGCACACTGTCGTTTTTGCGCAGCGCCCACAAGGTATCGCGGGCAAATTTTGCAGATCTCAGATGATCCACAATCGGTGCGGCGTAGTCGCGCCCGATGATGAAGCCGACGTGTTCCTGCAGTGCTTGTGGCATTGTCCACGGCTCAAAAATATACGCATCGGGCACCCGCGCCAATGTTGGCAGCCAGCGGCGCACAAAGATGCCCTCTGGGTCTTGATCGCGGGCTTGCTTGATGGGGTTATAAATGCGGATGGTGTTGATGCCCGTCACGCCTGACTGCATTTGCACTTGCGGGTAGTGAATGCCGGGCTCGTAGTCGAGAAATTGCGTGGCCAAATACACGCCCGTATGCCGCCAATGCAGCCACAACTGATAGCTGGCAAAGCTCACCAACATCGCCCGCATCCGAAAATTAATCCAGCCGGTTTGTTGCAGCATTTTCATACAGGCATCGATCATCGGGTAGCCAGTTTTGCTGTTTGTCCACGCGGCAAACTTTATTTCCTCGTTAGCGCTCAAGGCGCCTTCATTGCGCACTCGATCAAAGCCGCGATGCACATGGCGAAATTCAATCGCGGGCTCGCTTTCGAGTTTCTGGATGAAGTGGCAATGCCAATGCAGGCGCGATTCAAAAGATTTGAGCGATAGCAGCAAATGGGCGGGCCGTGCATGCGGCGGCATGGCGAGTAATGCGCGGCGCTTAGCCCACACCGCATGTGCAGTTTCGCGTATGGATACCGTGCCATAGGCGAAGTGAGGAGATAGCCGCGAGCATTCATCGGCGGCGCTCAGCGGGGATGACATGGCGCTGCGGTAATGCTGGCCTCGTTCATCCAGAAACGAATGCAGCAACTCGACGCCGCGTGAACGCCCTCCCCGTTGGCGTTGTGCTTTATCGGCTTCGTGAAAATCAATTGATATATCGTCCAGCTTTTGAATGCCCGCCACGTCTGCGCGGGGAGATTGAAGGTGAGCGGGTTTGGAAATCAAGGGCTCGCTCATCTGCTGATCCCAGCGTTTTGCCCAGCCGTTGCGATCAGTCAGAGTGCGAATCACGCCATGCTGCCGAAATTCCTGCCACGCCACACCGTTGTCAAGGCACCATGATTTGACGCGAATATCTCGACGATAGGTTATATCGTTGCCGGTTTCTGCGTGGCTTGCGAGTGAAAAATTGCCAAGCTCTTGTATGAGCGCGGCCAGCACGGCGGTCATCTCGCCCTGTCGAATAATCAGCCGCGAGCCGAGTCCCGCCAGGTCATGGCGAAGCTCAATCAGTGATTCGCGAATAAAGCCCCAATGCTGATGCGCAAAATCGGCGGCCTGAAATACCTCTGGCTCGATCACATAAAGCGGCAGCACCGATCCGTGCGCGGCGGCGTGGGCGAGTGGGGCATGATCGGCGACTCTAAGGTCGCGTTTAAACCAGACGATGTGCAGCATATTTTGCGATGATATTATGCGGTTGGGTTTCAGCTGTCAGTGAGAAAGCGATTACGACTTGCGCCTTACCGCGCTGCCGCTTCGCCTCTTCACCTGACTCGGTTTTGGTTTCGCGCAACAGTGGCAAGCTATCAATTTGGCGGTAGCGCACGTGGTTTTACAGTGTGGTGGGTTGGATAAACGGCCAAAATTGATAGGAGCGTGTTTGCTGACATGGACGTCAAATTTACCACCGATGCTGGGAAAATGGTTGTAGGCCGCCCGGTGACACTTACCCGGTGTAGACGCTGGAATAACAGCTATATTGCGGGTAGGCGAAATAAAATACGTTAAACGGCGCGAGGTCACCGCCAGCGCCGCCGACTTCGTTCTAGGCACGATTAATTTGACGTCTCGAAATGGAAGCAATATTTCAAGCACTCAGCACAGAAAGTCCCTATAAAGAATAAGATTAAAATTTCATTAATCACTATTAAATTTAGGATCTGATCATGAATGCCACCAAGATGTTGGGTATCGCACTAATAGTTGCTGGAGTGTTGGGTTTGGTATACGGGGGTTTTAGTTATACCAAAGACACGACAGCGCTAAAGCTGGGGCCAATCGAGCTGAACGTTAAAGAAAAGGAATCCGTCAACATTCCATTGTGGGCTGGAATTGCAGCAATAGTCGCTGGTGGCGCCTTGCTGGCTTTGGGCGGCAAAGGCCGCTAACGACGCAGTGCCGCCTAACCATTCGCAAAATGTTCCGTTTGATTTGGTAAGCTTTTCGTTGAGTACTTAACGAAGCTAAAACGACGTGCAGGACAAGGCGCATAACGTGTTGGCAAGCGCCAAGAAAGAGCAACTATAACGACGCACCATCACGTTCGAATACGAAGCCGAAGTCGTCCGCCACAAAATAGCCGAGAATCTCAAGTACACAGACTGCGCGGAGAAGTTTGGTGTCCTTCCCGAGTTGGTGAAGGACTGGGAGGAGCAGTACGAAGCCGGTCAGTTGATTGCTGCCGCCGCTCGCAACACGGTTAGCCCTGAACGGGTGAGATCAGCAGTCCGCGCACAAAGCTATCTTGCGTCAAGATGGAAGTGGCGATTTTAATGACCCTAGGCCAACCCGAAAAAGCAGTGGCATATTTCGCGAAAGAGATATTGTGAAATATGCCTTTATCCAAACTGATCTCAACATGTATTGTTGAAGATAAGCATTATCTGCTTGCGTATATAGTCAAGGGTTTTGAGGCCCCGAACCCCCTGGGAGACAATACGACGCGGATGCATCCGAGCTTGGGCCATCAATCACTAATTGAGTTTGAACATGAATTCAGGATAAATACAAAAGCAACCATCGATAGTCAATCCATCAATACAGCCCATCCGCTCGGTGGACAAAAAGAGCCGCCTAATTGCGCAACGAAAAATTGCTCGGATCAGATGAGGATAGCCCTACCAAGCGCAGCCCTAGCGCACGGAGATTCGAATGAGAAAGCTCAGAATCATGGAACACATCTCGCTGGATGGCGTGATTCAGCACTCGATTGATGAGGACGATTTTCCCTACAGCGACTGGACTGCGCCCTATCGGACTCCCGTTGGCCGCGACGCAGCGCTCGCCGCGCATGGTGCGAGCTTTGATCTGCTGCTGGGTCGTCGCACCTACGATATTTGGTCTGGCTTCTGGTCCAAGGCGCCGGACAGTCTCATGCGAGACGCTCTTAATGCGGCGAAAAAATTTGTTGCTACCCACCATCCGGATAGTCTTGAATGGGCCCCGTTTGAGGGCCTTGGACCGGACATCATTGGTGACATTTGCCGCATCAAGTCGGAGGACGGCCCGGACCTTATCCTTTGGGGCAGCTCCACGCTGACATCGATGCTGCTAGAGCATAGGCTCGCAGATGAAGTTCTGCTGATCGTCTATCCAGTCCTGTTGGGCACGGGGAAGCGCTTCTTTGCGGAGGGAACCCCAGCACGCTCGTTCGAGCTCATTAGCACGAACGCATTTCCGTCCGGCGTTATCTTCAATATTTACACGGTAGCCAGGCCATTGAATATTGGATAGTCCGACGACGCGACGGCATCAGTGGGTGTTGCACCTAGGGGTTCGGACTCGTCCCAGCGCTTAAAGTCGGCGTCGCCTAACCATCCCTTCGAGCGGACGGCCAATGGCCTTCGACCTGCGCCTTCCGATCGTGCTAAATGTTGATCCACTTAAAATACCCCAGCCAAAATCATGCACCCTCATCTAAGCATCGCACGCCCCGTCAGCGATTTGGACCAATTAGTAGCCATATATTGCCGTGGCCTCGAGCTCCGCGAACTCGGACGTTTTGAGAACCACGTGGGCTTTGACGGCGTCATGCGGGGAAACCCGGCGGTGGGCTATCACTTCGAGTTCACTTATCGCCGTATCCACCCTATCGAGCCCGCTCCCACTCCAGAAGACCTTGTCGTTTTCTGTCTCCCAGAACCGAACGAGTGACAGAAGGCCTGCTCGCGCATGCTGAAATCGGGCTTCAAGGAAGTAACGGCTTTCAATCCATACTGGCAGCAGCGAGGCCGCACTTTCCAAAACCATGACAATTTTTGTATCGTCCTCGAGTAAGCCACCTAGAGCAAGAGCGAGAGCTGACAGGATCAATGTGGAGCAAGCCGAAAAGACTGCGTTGTTGGTCGAGGAGGCAGGCGTTGATCGGCCTGGCGCCACTTTTGCGGCGTTGATCTCGATTTGCTAGTCCGCCGACTGGTGGAAATTCACACAAGACGAGCGCCGCAAAATCTTCGAAAAACAATCGAAGCACATCGCCATTGGCATGTGCTGTCTGCCGCCCATCGCTCGCAAACTGCATCACTGCGGGGACATTTCAGAAGCGGTACCCTTCGATTTCCTAACGTGGCTCGAGTACGCGAGGGAACACGAAGAGCAATTCGACCAAATGCGGGTCGAATTACGTTCTTCGCCAAGGTGGAAATACATCGTGAGAGACGTTGACATACGTTTGGTCAAGAATGCGTCGTGACTTTCCCATCGAGCCGAATCGCATCGGTCGGGCGCTTCGCGGCAACATTTCAGTTCGGTCAAGGTGCATCCCCTTAACGCAAGCCGCTCATGTCAAACGCTGAGTTCTGGAACTCACGCAATGTTCACGCGCGGCATTACATACACCCACGGTGAAATCCATGCGCAACTTGGCGGAAGGATGGTGTCGTGTGTGCCCACGCGCAATGGCGCCATCGCGGCCGCTTACTTCAGCAACATCGTTTAGCCCTCAGGCACCTGAAGTCGTGCTGCATGAGCAGGGCGCACGTACGGGTTCCGTTAGCGAGTTGTTCTCGCGCCAGCGGAGCGCCATTCCGGTGTTTATTTAGCCCGCATCAAATCGCTGACCACGGTACCCACACCCGGACCGCTGTGTGGCAAAAGTATCTGAAAGAATTGCTGGAAAAGTCGTCGCAAAAAAAGTGCGTAATATTTTGCAGATCATGGGCGGTGAATGAAAATGTCGTCTCATGATTTAACCAGTATAAAATCGAAGCTGCATAGCAATTGATACCCACTTAAAAATTCATTCGGAGCTCTTATGCGCTTGAGTCTTTCAACCACCATCTGTAGCTGCGCAATGTTTGCTGTATCAAGTAGTATCCAAGCCGCCAAAGTCTGGACGGTTGATGAGTTGGTCGAAAAAAATATTGAGGCCCGTGGCGGCATAGCAGCAATCCGTGCGATGAAATCGCTTAAGCTCACTGGCAAGCTGTTGCTAAATCAGGGGCAGTTTGAAATGGCGATTGTGCAAACCTTCAAACGGCCAGCTCAGGTCAGGTTTGAGGCCACCGTGCAAGGGTTAACGCAAACTCAGGTATACGACGGCAAAAGCGGCTGGCAAATTAATCCATTTAGTGGACGAAAAGATCCGGAACGCTTATCTAGCGACGATAGTAAAGGTTTGGCTGAAGCGGCCAGTGAGTTTGATGGTTCACTTGTCGACTGGAAAGCCAAAGGCGCAACTGTCAACTATCTAGGCACGGAAGATGTGGATGGCACGTTAGCGCACAAAATTAGACTATCGCGCCCCAACGGTGATGTTGAATATATTTTTCTCGACCCTGACCATTTTCTTGAAATTCGCACCTTGAGCCAGCGAATTGAGCATGGCGTCCAGCTCGCGATCGAAACTGACTTGGGCGATTATGAAAAGGTGAACGGTGTGTACATCCCTTTTGCAACGGAAACAGGCAAGCAGGGCTCGAACGACAAGCAAAAAACTATGATCAACAAAGCTGAGGTTAACCCGGTTGTTGACGATAAAGTATTTGCTTTTCCTGCCGCCAAATCCAAAAAATAAATCAGGAAGCTAAAAATGTGTTCAACTAAAGTCTTCATCTCTTTTTTGCTGTTAGTCGCTTCCGTTACTTGTGCTGCCGCTGCACCGGCCACATTTCACTCTGGCATTATTTCTGGATTGGGGGCGCGCAATATTGGTTCTGCGGCCATGAGCGGCCGAATTTCAGCCCTTGCCGGTAACCGAACGGCTTCCGGAAAAATTACCCTTTATGTTGGCGCTGCCAGCGGGGGCATTTGGAAGTCGGAAGATAGCGGTACACTGTATCGTCCCGTCTTCGATAAGCAGTCAGTGCAATCCACTGGTGCTATCGCAATTGATCCTTCAAACTCGAACAATGTTTGGGTCGGAACGGGTGAAGCATGGACACGCAATAGCGTATCCATTGGTGATGGCATTTACAAATCTGCGGACGGTGGCGACACTTGGGTCAATATGGGCCTGCCGAACTCAGAGCGCATTGCCAAAATTCTTGTCAGTCCCAAAGACAGCAACACCGTTTATGCGTGTGTTGCTGGCAAACTCTGGAGTGATTCCGCCGACCGTGGGCTGTACAAGACCACCGATGGCGGTAAAAGCTGGAGTCTGGTGCTCAAGGGCAATAATTTATCAACCGGTTGTTCAATGATTTCGCTTGATCCCGCCAACCCGAACATTATTTTTGCGGGTATGTGGGATTTTCGTCGCCAAGGCTGGACGTTTCGCTCCGGTGGGGAATCACCAACCTCTCCATCTGGAAGTGGTCTATATCGTTCGGCCGATGCGGGTTTGACTTGGTCAGAAATCACAGAAAATTCAAACAAGGGTTTCCCAAAAAAACCGTTTGGACGAATTGCCGTTACGGTTGCACCGAGCGATGCCAAACGCGTTTACGCGTTTGTTGAATCAACAGATAGTGCGCTCTACGTTTCTGATGATGCAGGCCAGACCTGGCAGGTGCGCGACAAAAGCCAATGGATGGTATGGCGCCCCTTCTATTTTGCCAACCTGATTGTGGATCCGCTGAATGCAGACAAGGTATACAAGACGGATGGCGCATTAATTCTAAGCACTGACGCTGGCAAGAGCTTTAGCGTGGTGGGCGGATTTACCGGCATGCATGGGGATGTTCACGATGTGTGGATTGATCCGACGCTGTCTACCAATGGACAAACTATTTTTGCTGGCGACGATGGCGGCATGTGGTACTCCTACAACGGCGGTAGCAAATGGTGGAAGGGCGGCAATTTACCTGTTTCGCAGTTTTATCATGTCAGCGTTGACAACAAAGATCCTTACCAGATTTACGGTGGATTACAAGACAACAGTTCCTGGATCGGTCAATCCCAGTATCCCGGAGGTATTACGAATAGCCAATGGGAAAACATGTACGGCGGAGATGGCTTCTGGATGTTCGCCGATCCGTCTGATTCAAATTATCTTTATGCGGAAGCGCAGGGCGGTGCCATCGGGCGTGTGAATCGCCTAACCCACGAGTCGCGCGATATTCAACCCAGGCTTAATGCGGCAGATTTGAAAGCGTTTAAGAAACTTCGTTTTAATTGGAATACGCCCATCGCACTTTCGCCCAGTGATAAAAATACCGTCTACATCGGCAGTCAGTTTCTTTACCGCACTCGCGATCATGGACAAAGCTGGAGTCGTATCTCTCCTGATCTGACGACGAACAATCCCGACAAACAACAGCAGGAAAAGTCGGGCGGTGTGACGGTCGATAATTCAGCTGCAGAAATGTACGAAACCATCTACTCAATTAGTGAGTCGCCCAAAAATACCAACGTGATTTGGGCAGGAACCGACGATGGCAATCTTCAGGTCACTCGTGACGCGGGAAAGTCGTGGAGCAATGTGGTGGTCAATGTCACCGGCTTGCCCGCGGGTTCGTGGGTCAGCTGGGTACAGGCAAGCAATTTTGATGCAGCTACTGCTTATGCTGCGTTTGACCGGCATACCGTAGGCGATATGGCTGCTTATGTTTACCAAACCCGCGATTTTGGCAAGACTTGGAAACCACTTTTATCGCCCGCCAATCTGAAGGGAGTGCAAGGTTACGCCCATGTCGTCAAAGAAGATTTGGTTAATCCCAACCTTTTATTTCTGGGCACCGAAATGGGGCTTTATATTTCTATCGACGGCGGCGAAGGCTGGGCTCGTTTCAAGGGAGGCAATTTGCCGGCTGTGGCCGTGCGCGATATCGCTATCCACCCGCGTGATAACGATTTGGTGCTCGCGACCCATGGACGCGGTATTTGGATAGTTGACGACATCACGCCACTGCGTGCTCTTTCGGCAAAACTGCTCAGTGAGGAAATAAGCTTTGTGGCTAACCGCGGCACGCAACAGCGCCTGCAGGCCAACGGGGGCTGGCGCGATGGAGATGCCGTCTTCGTCGGAGAAAACCCTCCAGACGGGGCTGCAATCACCTACTTTCAACGTACTCGCCATTTATTCGGAAAACTTACGCTTGAAGTTATTGATGCAAACGGCAAGGTGGTGGAACAGTTATCGGCGGGCAAGCGGCCCGGTTTGAACCGGGTGACGTGGTCGATGCGCGAAAAACCACCGCGGGTGCCGCCTGCTGCCCAGTTGGCTCAATCAGGCACCCAGGGGCCCCGCGTGCTGCCGGGTGATTATCGTATCCGCATGACCAAAAACGGACAAACAATTGAGACCAAGATGGTAGTCGGCCTCGACAGACGCGCGACCTTTACGTTGGCTGACCGTAAGGCACAGTTTGGTGCGGCGCTGCGTGTAAAAGCGTTATTTGATGGGGAAAGCGCGCTAATGGACCGGATTACTTTTCTGCGGAGTGAACTTGCACAAAATCTCGACACTCTGCCAGAAAGTAGTGAGCTAAAGAAACAGGTTGCCGCTCTCGATGCCAAGATTGACATCGTACGCAAGCTGATCGTGGCGACCACCGAAGGCGGTGCCATTACCGGCGAAGAGCGTTTGCGCGAACACACGGACCAGTTATACGGCGCAATCCTTGGCTATGAGGGCAAGCCCGCCGATTACCAGATTGCTAATATTATGGCGCTGGAGTCGGAGCTTAAAGAAGTTAGCGATCAATTTTCTCTGCTATTAAGCGACGATCTTAAAGCGCTTAATAAGTTGCTCTCGGGGGCAGGCAAGAAGTCGGTGGCAGTTCCGCCACAAATTATTGCGTGGAGCGATAGTGATTTGACTTCTGCCAACGCACAAATGCCAGTTAATTTGTTACTTTTGCGTTAAGAAAAATGAGCCTAAAAATGAACAAAAAAGTTTTACTGCGCCAAGTATGAACGTCGTTATTCTGAAATGACCCTAGCCGGCATCATTCCAGAAAACTGGGAGGTGACGCCTAACAATGAATCACAAACTCGCTGCCAAAACTTCTCGACGGCGATGTCAGAGAACGGAAGGGTTGAATCGGGGATGGTCCACCATATATGAAGGCTTGCCCCATGGCCCGGTGATTACGCGAGTAGGTTATGAGCCGCTCGCGCAGTGAATCGGGCTACGTAACTACCCGGTCTTGGGCTCTTTTTGCTTCGTGCACGATAATGAAGCCACGGTTTAATTCAACATCCTTTATCAGCAGGAGCAACGCTTCTATGATGCGTATGCCCGTCACATAAAGCGCCTGAGCGACTAAACATGAGGTGCCGTCCATTCTCCATAAGATCTGCCGCACTTCATAGACCGTGAGCGCCACTGGCACGCGCGCGGCAGGCTTTGGTTGCTTGATTCCCCCCAGCCACGGCAGGTCAATTTTCCATACTTCCCTGTACAAGAAAAGTAAAGCCGACAAGGCTTGACCATGCGTTGACGGAAACACAATCCGATCATTCGCCAGATGCAAAAAAAACGCCTCAACCTCCGCAAAAACCATGTTGCTCGGGAGCGTGAGGTGGTAAAACTTCACGAAAAAACGAACCCAATACACCGATGCTTTTCCCGTGGAAAGAGCGTAACGGCAGTAGTGCACTTCACCGCGCACCACGTTCAGCAAGCCCAAAAAGTCATGTTGTATTGATATACTATTTGCATATTAAGTATCGCTGGCAACTTGTCCGGAAATAAGCGTATCTCCCGCAATCTTTGCGGGCTTGCGACATGACAACGTAACAGTTATATTTTGAATATGCTCACTAGAACATGTCATGGCACACATCGCTTCCGTCGCCCTGAAGATTGCCGAACCCAAAGATGAAAATCGTACTGAAACTGTTTGGCGTTATTCACGGCCTCATGGCAACTCTCTTCGCCTGCGCTGCGATCATGTTGATTATCATCGCCTCTCGCATCGGCTGGCAGGCTTTTACGGGCGGCCTAGACAGCGCTGCGGCTCAGCAAATCATCGAAGGTGTGGGATTACTTGCTGCCGCGGTCGTTGCACTTCAGATCGCACAAACGATTGCAGAAGAGGAAG
>JAYVYF010000098.1:0-2546 GCA_043784585.1 Burkholderiales bacterium | reverse complement strand
GCCGATAATCACCCCGTCTTTCACGACGACCGCGCCAACCGGAACCTCCCCCAACGCCTGCGCCTGTAACGCTAACGCGAGCGCTTCGCGCATGAACGCTTCATCACTCATCATGGCGAATCAATTTTCAAGAACAAGCGTCGGCGGCACTTTCCGAGCAAAAATGCTCTGAAATTAGCGCCCGTATTAGGGTTTGATATTTTCACTATTCAACAGCCTGGGATTTTTTCATATCAGGCGTAGCGGCGGCGTTGTCATCACCGCGCCATTTTCATCCGTGGCGGTCGTGCCCGCGACCCAGATGTGATCGCCCATTTGCACCCCGCGGGAGTCACCAATGGTGGATTCCCACGGGGTGTTCGAGGAGATGTTGAATCGTTTCACTTGGCGAACAAGGTAGCGGTTGGAAGAGATGCTGTGATGCAACCCAACGTGAAAAATCCATCGTGGCTCTCATCAGCAGCATCTTGCGAAAAATACATTTTTCTTGGCTCAGCTGAGCTTTTACGGCACGACCCAAGTTCACTGACGCCGCACTTGGTCGCGCCACTTACAGGTCGGCACTGCCACGCTTCACCACCCACATAAGAGACGTTAAACGATACCGTCTTCAGCTCGCCAAACAATGAGTTCATCGGCGCTTCCTCCTGCCAGCTGGCAGATGATTTGCGAGAATGTGCGTTTCCAACCAAGATCAGCGTTTTTCTTGCTAAATCATTTTTTACTACATTTCTTACATTTTTTGCCATTACTTGATCGCGAGTTTCGTTTGGAGCCAGATCGTTCCAAACCGCATCAATTGCGTAGACGTGCACGTTATGCCCATTAGTATTAAGCATACGAGCACGCTCGATGAGATCAAGCATCGCGATGCTCGTACGTCCGTCATGTAATCCGTTGATTCGCTGCCAGTGCGGTGAGGCAATAAGAGCGCGCTTATCGACATCCTTGCCAGCTGAAGTCAAATACAGGGCTATCCGCATTTGTCCATCATTCGGTATCTCGAGGCCGATGTTGACACGCTCGCCTCGCGCCAAAAATTGACATGCCAAATCACCAATAAAAGCCGGTGCCTCCGCGCTGCCATGAACTTCACCAAGCACGAGTACATTTTTAGACGCCACCGCCGAAGGAATTTCTATAGGCGACGTTCCACATTTCTCATTAGCCTGATGAGCGCATCCTGACAACAAAAGTGTTGTCGCCAGCACCAAGAAAAGCTTCACGCTTTATTCCCACTCAATTGTCGCCGGCGGCTTCCCACTAACGTCGTACACGACTCGATTAAATCCACGCACTTCATTGATGATGCGGTTCGAGACCTTGCCTAGCAGGCTGTAAGGCAACTCAGCCCAATGCGCGGTCATGAAGTCGGTGGTTTGCACAGCACGTAATGCGACGACGTTTTCATAAGTGCGGCCATCGCCCATCACGCCAACGCTTTTAACTGGCAAGTAAACCGCAAACGCCTGGGCAACTTTGTCGTACCAGCTCACGCCGTTTTCATCTTTGGTGGTGCGAAGTTCTTCGATAAAAATGGCATCCGCGCTGCGCAACAAATCGGCCGCGGGTTTGCTGACTTCACCTAGAATTCGCACGCCTAAACCTGGGCCGGGGAAGGGGTGACGGTAGACCATTTCAGGGGCGAGGCCCAGCTCAATCCCAAGTTTGCGTACTTCATCTTTGAATAATTCGCGCAGCGGCTCAAGCAACTTTAGATGCAAGGAATCAGGCAAACCACCGACGTTATGGTGCGACTTGATGGTTTGGGCTTTTTTTGTGCTTTTGCCAACTACGGCCGATGCGGACTCAATCACATCGGGATAAATCGTGCCCTGCGCCAGCCACTTTGCTTTCGGCAATTTAGCGGACTCGCGCTGGAATACTTCAACAAATACGCGGCCAATGATTTTGCGTTTTTGCTCGGGGTCGGAGACGCCTTTTAACTCATTCAAAAAATCGTCTGCCGCATCGACGTAAATCACTTTCATGTGCAAATGATCGGTGAAGGTTTTTTTAACCTGCGCCGATTCATTCAAACGCATCAGGCCGTTATCGACGTAAACGCAAGTGAGTTGATCGCCAATCGCTTTGTGAATCAGTGCGGCGGCCACCGATGAATCCACGCCGCCACTGAGGCCCAAAATCACTTCATCACTACCAACTTGCTCGCGAATTTTGGCGACCGCCTGCGGAATATATTCGGGCATATTCCAGTGCGCTGCACAGCCACAAATATCGTGCACGAAGCGGCTGTAAATCGCGGGGCCCTGGAGGGTGTGGGTGACTTCGGGATGAAACTGTACCGCGTAAAATTTGCGTGCTTCGTCCGCCATGCCGGCAAATGGCGTGGTCTCGTTTGACGCAATAACTTTGAACCCGGGCGGCAATTCGGTAACCTTGTCGCCGTGCGACATCCATACATCCAACAGGCCGTGCCCTTCATTGTTGACGCGGTCTTGAATGCCTTTAAATAATTTCGAGTGGCCGCGTGCGCGGACTTCGGCATATCCAAATTCACGCACCAGGCCATTCTGCACTTTACC
>JAYVYF010000097.1:0-5181 GCA_043784585.1 Burkholderiales bacterium | reverse complement strand
TCGCGCTTGTTGATGCACACGATTCGTAAAGAAGTCTTGGGCGAAGAAACCGTGCAGGCCGATATGGCCACCCGCTACGCCGAATATTTCCCGACCTTTATCAAGAAAGGTATCGCGGCCGAATTGCTCGACGAGCGCCTCGCGCAATATGATTTGAAAAAACTTGGTGCCGCATTGAAGCCGGAGCGTGACGGCCAGTTTACCTATCTCGGTTTGCAGACTTTGTACGACCGTTATTTCCTGCACATTGATGAGCAGCGCATTGAATTGCCACAGGCTTTCTACATGCGCGTGGCGATGGGCTTGTCGCTAAACGAAGTGAATCGCGAGGCGCGCGCAGTCGAGTTCTATAACGTGTTGTCGAGCTTCGATTTCATGTCGTCCACGCCCACCCTGTTTAACTCCGGCACGCGTCGTTCACAACTGTCGTCGTGCTATTTGACGACCGTGGCGGATGATCTCGATGGCATTTACGAAGCGCTCAAAGAAAACGCGCTATTGTCCAAATTTGCGGGGGGTCTCGGCAACGATTGGACGCCGGTTCGTGCGCTCGGCAGCCGCATCAAGGGCACCAATGGCAAATCGCAAGGCGTGGTGCCGTTTCTGAAAGTGGTGAACGATACCGCGGTCGCGGTGAATCAAGGCGGCAAGCGCAAGGGTGCGGTGTGCGCGTATCTTGAAACGTGGCATTTGGACATTGAAGAATTTCTGGAGCTGCGTAAAAACACCGGCGATGATCGCCGCCGCACGCACGACATGAACACCGCCAACTGGATTCCTGATTTGTTTATGCGCCGCGTGATGGAAGGCGCGAATTGGACCCTGTTCTCGCCGTCGGACGCAATTGATTTGCACGATAAATTCGGCAAGGCATTTGAAGAAGCCTACGTTCGCTATGAAGAAAAAGCCGCGCGCGGCGAAATGAAGTTATTTAAAACCGTGCCCGCATTGTCGCTCTGGCGCAAGATGCTGTCGATGTTGTTTGAAACCGGCCATCCATGGATCACCTTTAAAGACCCGTGCAATATCCGTTCGCCACAAAACCATATCGGCGTGGTGCATTCGTCTAACCTTTGCACCGAAATTACGTTGAATACCAACGACAGCGAAATCGCGGTGTGTAACTTAGGCTCGGTCAACATGGTGCAGCACATGACCACCGATGCGAATGGTGTAAAAACGCTTAACCATGCCAAGCTCAAAACCACCATCACCACCGCGATGCGGATGCTCGATAACGTGATCGACATTAATTATTACGCGGTTAAAAAGGCGCGCGATTCCAATCTGCGCCATCGTCCGGTAGGCCTTGGCATCATGGGCTTTCAGGATTGCCTGCATGAGCTGCGGATTCCCTATGCCTCGCAGCCGGCGGTGGAATTTGCCGATCAATCGATGGAAGCGGTTTGCTATTACGCCTACTGGGCATCGACCGAATTGGCCGAAGAACGTGGCCGCTATTCGTCGTACAAAGGCTCGCTCTGGGATCGTGGCATCCTGCCGCAGGATTCGGTGGCCTTGCTGCGTGAGGAACGCGGTGGCTATGTCGAAGTCGATATGTCCAGCAGCATGAATTGGGATAGCCTGCGCGCTCGCGTGAAAGAATTCGGCATGCGCAATTCGAATTGCGTGGCGATAGCACCGACCGCAACCATCTCGAACATCATCGGCGTCTCGGCCTGTATCGAGCCGACCTACCAAAACCTGTTCGTGAAATCGAATTTGTCTGGTGAATTCACGGTCGTCAATGATTATCTCGTGCGTGATCTGAAAGCCCGTGGCTTGTGGGACGAAGTGATGATCGCCGACATCAAATATTTTGATGGCTCATTAGGCAAGATTGATCGCATTCCCGCTGATCTGCGCGAGCTCTATGCGACTGCATTTGAAGTCGATACCAGCTGGGTGATTGAGGCCGCATCACGGCGCCAGAAGTGGATCGATCAGGCGCAGAGCCTGAATATTTACATGGCCGGGGCATCGGGCAAAAAACTCGACGACACTTACAAATTCGCGTGGCTGCGTGGCTTGAAAACAACCTATTACCTGCGCACGCTGGCCGCAACGTCAGCCGAGAAATCAACTGGTCGCGGTGGTGAATTGAATGCCGTTCCGGTCAGTGGTGGCATGGTCGCGACCGGCATGGGCGCGATGAGCGCCGCAGGCATGTCAGGCAAAGGCCGGAGCGCCAGCGCATTTGGAGCGTCATCCTATGCCGGTGACGGTGCCGTCGATCCAAATGGATTCTGCTCGATTGACAATCCGGAATGCGAGGCTTGTCAGTAAGCACGTTTTAATTCAATCCACCCGCAGCACAATTCAAACCACCACTGAAAAGGGATAAAGATGCAATTTCATATCTTCCAGGACACCCGGCTCGAATGGCGTTGGCAGTTGAGTGGTGACGATGGCAAGAAGCTCGCCGATTCAGGCGAAAGCTATCGTGATAAAGATGCTTGTCTGGATGCGATTTCGTCAGTGAAGGCATCCGATCAGGCGATTGTGCTGGAGAACGTGACGAGTTTGATGAATACAGAGCTGTTGCAAATGCCGGGATTTTTTAGAAAGCATTAAAGCAAACCGACCTGGCGGCGCGTGTAGGACAAACCAGTAAGAATCGTGGGTACCACACTTGCTGCAAAATTAGCCGACTAGATTTAGAGTGGGAGTGCGTTTCTGATATCGATGGATGAGTATTCTCGACGCACTCTTAAATTAGCTATCTTTAAAGGAAATATCATGGGTCTCATGAGTTTTATGAAAGAAGCCGGACAAAAATTGTTCGGTCAAAAGGAAGCTGAAAAAGCTGCTGTTGAAGCCGCCGCGGCGCCGGACAGCGAAGAGTTGAAGGCCACCGCAGAAGCGACCAACAAAGCCGCGGCGACCGCCATCATCGCCTATATCCACGCGCAGAATCTGGATGCGAATGCGCTTGATGTGGCCTTTGATGGGGCCACGGCGACAGTAAATGTTTACGGTGTTGCTGCGAACCAGGAAGCAAAAGAAAAGATTTTGCTGTGCTGCGGTAATGTCGCCGGTGTCGCCACCGTGAACGACCGCATGGAGGTTGAAGCATCAGCGGAACCGTCTGACGAATCCACGTACTATGAAGTCGTCAGCGGCGACACCCTATCAAAAATCTCCAAAACGAACTATGGCGATGCCAATAAATATATGGTCATTTTTGAAGCGAACAAACCGATGCTGACCCATCCCGACAAGATCTATCCGGGCCAGGTTTTGCGTATTCCCCCGATCTAATTTTTTAAAATCTTCACCGCAACAACGGCGCGGGTGCTGCGTCGAAAGTAGCAGAAATGTTTTTATTTTTCTGCTGCTCAGTTCCCCAATTCGACTATCACCCGACGCCCACAATAATTATCAGGAGCCACATTCATGTCACTTACTTGGGACGATATTCCTTCCGCCAATCCCATCGCTGCAACCCCTGCAGCGACACCAAAATCTGCCCCACGCGTCGATGCACAACTTGCCGCCCGCGCTCATGCCGCCACCGGCATACTCGAGCGCGAGTATGGCCAAGCGCGCGTGTCTGAAAAACCCGCCGACATGACCGCCGAAACCGCTAATATTGACGCCCGCTTCACCCGCGTCCGTGCCGAAGACAAACGCGTTATCAACGCCAAAACTGACGTGAATCAGCTAGTCCCGTTTAAATACAAATGGGCATGGGATAAATATTTGGCCGGCTGCGCGAATCACTGGATGCCGCAAGAAGTCAACATGAACCGAGACATCGCCACCTGGAAAGACCCGAACGGTCTGACCGACGATGAACGCCTGCTGATCAAACGTAATCTGGGCTTTTTCGTCACCGCCGACTCACTCGCCGCCAATAACATCGTGCTCGGCACCTACCGCCACATCACCGCGCCCGAGTGCCGCCAGTACCTGCTGCGCCAAGCGTTTGAAGAAGCCATCCACACCCACGCGTACCAGTACATTGCCGAAAGCTTAGGGCTGGACGAAGCGGAAATTTTCAACGCCTACAACGAAGTCAAATGTATCCGCGATAAAGATCGTTTCCTGATCCCGTTTATCGATACCTTGTCGGATCCCAATTTCAAAACGGGCACCTTCGAAAACGACCAAGCATTATTAAAGTCCCTCATCGTCTTCAGCTGCATCATGGAAGGCTTGTTTTTCTATGTCGGCTTCGTGCAAATCCTGGCGCTCGGCCGTCAAAACAAAATGACCGGTGCCGCAGAACAATACCAATACATCCTGCGCGACGAATCCATGCACTGCAATTTCGGCATTGATCTGGTCAACACCATCAAGCTCGAAAATCCGGAACTCTGGACCAACGAATTCAAGAAAGAAATCGAAGCCCTCATGCGCGAGGGCGTGCAGCTCGAATATGCGTATGCCGAAGACACCATGCCTCGCGGCGTGCTAGGCCTCAATGCGCCGATGTTCAAAGAATACCTTCGCTTCGTCGCCAACCGCCGCGCCCAGCAAGTTGGTTTAGATGTGCTGTACCCCGGTGCCACCAATCCATTCCCATGGATGTCGGAACTGATCGATTTGAAGAAAGAGAAGAATTTCTTTGAGACGAGGGTGACGGAGTATCAGACGGGTGGGGCGTTGAATTGGGAGTAAAAAATTGGTTTAGTGTAGTTTTCCGCGGTTAATGCAAACTACATATCCATAAAATGCGGAAATCGATTTGTTTGCCTCAATTGGTATGCAAGTGACACTTGGGGAAGAAAAAAACCTCAAATCGCGATTCGTGTAACTGACCAGAAGCCACCCAGTCGGGTGGCTTCTTTCTTAGTCGGGCGTAATTAAGGATGCAGACGCCCAACACTTTTTCAATCGGTGCTTGTTGTCACCCGACAGCATTTGAATCTTACCTACTCTATGTGAGGCTATATTCCCTGGATTGTCGCCGGTACAGTCGACCTTGCCGTATGCAGTCATCCACGATATAATGCAGTCATTGACATTTATTAAAATAGGTGAAGTCATGGCAGTCATTACCGTTAGAAATTTGCCCGACGCGGTGCACCGCGCACTTCGCGTGCGGGCGGCCCATCATGGCCGTAGTACCGAGGCCGAAATCCGCAACATCCTGGAAACGGTCGCTCTACCGGCTGAGCGCGTCAAGCTTGGTTCCTTGCTGACCTCCATCGCCCGCGACGCGGGCGGGATGTCCGA
>JAYVYF010000096.1:0-6124 GCA_043784585.1 Burkholderiales bacterium | reverse complement strand
AAATCCAGCGGCGCATGCGCAATAAATTTATAGCGGGTGTCAGGCGTGATGCTGAGCTTGCCATCACCCTCGAAGCGTTTTAGCAGCGCGGCTTCGTTTTTGACTTCAACATCAAGTGTGTAAACCAGCAGTATTTCACTGCGCTTGCGGGCATCGTAGCCGCGACGAAAAATTGTAAAACGGGTGAGCGCACCTGCATCAATTTTCAGACGCTTCAAGATCGCTGCTTGAAGGGCATCTGCAGCATGATCAAGGGGTAGTTTAATTTCGTTGAGACGAAGCATGGAGGCAAGAGAAACCGTAAAGAACAGAAAACGAACCGTGAGTAGATTGGCGGAAATAACAAGATTACATTTTATCGTGCAAGCGGCGATTTATCGCCAGCGACATCACTTGAGCCAAAAAATGCGAATTGAAATCGGGCAAAATGACAGCATTTCATAAGCTCGTCAACCCAGTTTCTAATCTTTTTTGGAGCCGCATATGCCTACCGCCACCTGGAAAAACACCATAATCGCCGACGCACCAGCCGCCGATCTTGTCACTGTCGAAGGCAATCTTTACTTCCCGATCGCGAGCGTGAAGCCCGAGCATATCCTTCCCAGCAGCCACCAGACGGTATGCCCGTGGAAAGGCACCGCCCACTATTACGATGTGGTGGTGGGAGCTGACATTAATGCCAATGCGGCTTGGTACTATCCCACGCCCAAAGATGCCGCCAAGGAAATTGCCGGACGAGTCGCATTCTGGAAAGGCGTGGTGGTGAAGTAAGGGGGCTAGCGAGCGGTCAAATAAATCGTTGAATAGCGATCAGGAAGTCGCTGGACAGATGCCCTGAAAGCCAATATCCACGAGGCTCTTCAGGCATTCTCAATGGTCTGTAACGCGGCAAATTCGATATAGCGTTCACGCGCAATCGTGGCGATTTCACCTACCGGCAGCACCCGCGATTCGTAACGCACGCATGGCATCACCTTGCCAAAATTACCGGTATTAAAAATCTCTTTGGCGCTGTTTAATTCTTCCGGCTTCACGCCACGCTCATTAACCGCGATATTTGCCTCGGCCAACAGCTTGATAACCCTTGCCCGGGTGATACCCGCCAAAAAAGTACCGTTTGCGATCGGCGTGGTCAGCTCGCCTTCAGGTGTGACGAAAAAGATATTTGAAGTCGCGAATTCAGTGACGCAGCCTTCGCTATCCAGCATCACCGCATTATCAAAGCCACGTGCTCTCGCATCTTTGAGCGCACGCGTGCTATTGGCATAAAGGCTGGACGCTTTCGCATCAGTAGGCGCCATGGAAGAATCGGGCCGACGCAGTGCAGAAAGGCAGGCCGAAAAGCCGGTAAACGGCGGCATCGGCGCATCGAATAATGTCAGCGCAAAACCGGTTTTGGATATTTCCGGAATCAGCAGTCCTTCTGTCGCAAATACGAGCGGACGAATGTACAGCGCCGCGTCTTTGGGGAAAAGGGCGACGCCCTGCTTTACCAGCGCAGTCATTTCTGCCACGGTATGCGGGCATTGCATGCCCAATTTTTCTGCTGATGAAATCACGCGCGCCAGATGCAGGCGAAGATCAGGCACCACACCGCCGATGGAGCGCGAGCCATCAAATACTGAAGAACCCAGCCAGACGCTGTGATCCATCGCGCCAAAAATTGGCGTATTGCCTTCGGACCATTTTCCGTTTATGTAAGTTTGATACATGAGCTTCTTTGTAAGATGAACAGCCTCTATTTTAGCGCGTCGTCCTCGTTTCAAGTCACCACCCAACTACTTTATTCACCGCCGCGTTTAATTACCCTTTTTTATTACCGTATCGCGTACCGTTCGACGCAAAACCTTGCCTACATTGGTCTTAGGAAGCTCACTCCAGAACTCAATAATCTTCGGCACCTTATAGCCGGTTAAATTGGCTTTGCAATATTCAAGCACTCTGGCTTTATCCAGTGACGGATCTTTTTTCACAATCACCACACGCACGGCTTCACCTGATTTTTCATCGGGTGCCGACACGGCACAAACCTCCATCACCCCGGGGCACGCCGCCACGACGTCTTCAACTTCGTTTGGATAAACATTGAATCCTGACACCAAAATCATGTCCTTTTTTCGATCAACAATTTTGAAATAGCCGTTGGCATCCATTACGCCAATATCACCGCTCTTGAACGCACCATCTTTAGTCGTTACTTTCGCGGTTTCGTCCGGACGCTGCCAATAACCTTTCATTACCTGCGGACCGTCAATGCAGATTTCACCAATGCTCCCCATAGGCAGAATGTTTTCGTCATCATCGCGAATGGTGATGATGGTTGACGGCAGTGGCAGGCCAATTGATCCGGAGTATTCGGCCAGATCAGGGCGATTTGCGCACGCACCAGGAGATGTTTCAGTCAACCCGTAGGCTTCTACCAGCGCCTTGCCGGTCACACGCTTCCAATGCTCGGCCACCGCCCGCTGCACGGCCATTCCGCCGCCCAAACACAGCTTTGCGTTTGAAAAATCCAGCTTTGCGAAATCAGCGTGATTCAGCATCGAATTAAATAATGTGTTTACGCCTGTTAGCACGGTCCAGCGACGGGAGGACATATCCTTGATAAAGGCCGTCAAATCGCGTGGATTGGGGATCAACACACTTTCGCAACCGCGCTTCATGTAGACCAGGCTCGTCGACAAAGCAAAGATGTGATAAAGCGGCAGCGGCTGTATCACCACTTCTTCGCGCTCCACCAATATGTCTTGCGTCCACGCCGACAGCTGTTCAAGATTGGCAATGATATTACGGTGGGTAAGCATGGCACCTTTCGAGATGCCGGTGGTGCCGCCGGTATATTGCAAGAACGCGATATCGCCTGATTGAATTTTTGGCGCAGTGTAATCCGAGCCCGCCTCATTACCGCGCGAAAGTGCGGCTTTGAGCGAGACCGCACCCGCGATGTTCCATGGCGGTACCGCTTTTTTCTTGTGCTTGACCACCCAGTTCACGATTAGCGCTTTAGGAAAGCCCAGCAAATCGCCAGCTTGGGTCGTAATAACTTGCTCGACACCGGTTTTTGCCACAACTTGTTCGAGCGTGGCGCAAAAATTCTCAAGGATCACCACCGCCTTTGCACCCGAATCATGAAGCTGATGTTCCAACTCGCGCGGCGTGTAAAGCGGATTCACATTCACCACGGTGAGTCCTGCGCGCAGGACACCAAACAACACCACGGGATACTGCAAAATATTTGGCAGCATGATCGCCACGCGATCACTGACCTCCAGCTTCAGCACGCCGCGTAAATACCCCGCAAACGCGCGGGTTAACTGGTCCAACTCGCGGTAGGTGATAGTTTTGTCCATGCAGGTAAATGCGGGCGCTTCAGCGAATTTTTCGCAACTCTGCGTGAACACGTCTTGAATGGACGAAAATTTGTCCGCGTCGATATTTGCGGGAACGCCGTCGGGATATGATTTCAGCCACACATGCGGTGTTGGGACGGTGCTGGCGATTTCCTCGGCTGCGGTGTACTTGGATACAGGTACGTTCAAAGCGACCTCCTTATTCTGTGCACTCTTTTGTATAATTTTTTTGTGCGTTTTTTTATAATGTCAATTGTGCGACCGCACCAATTATGTGTACCGTTTTTCGTCAATACAAATCTTAACTGAATGCGGTTCATTTAAAAAATGATCCCGAAATAAGGCGCATCCGACAAACAACCAGTGCCAACAGCCGAGGCCAAAAAAGTCTGTGCACCTGATCGTAGTGCTAGCCAGAACTGGCTGAAGTGCTATCCGTGCGACGCTTGTGGCATTTATGAATAGTGTGTTTGCTCTAAATATTAAACATAAATTGAGGATATAGTTTTTCTATTCGCAAAGCCCACGACGTCCGTGCCGCGACAAGTGTCACGTCCGGTGTCAAGTTAAATGCCACATTTTCCTCTCGTGTTTGGGCCCAGCGTTATTTTAGTTTTGATGTCATTTTTTATCAAAGCGAAATTTCCCCACCAGAATTATCAAATCCAGGAGCAGAAAATGGCAAAACGACTCAGAAAAGCAGCTGCCGCCGCTAAAACAGCGGGTGGCGCAAGGGGCACCATTAATCAAATTGGCGAAAAGGTGGCAGCAATGGCATCAAGCCTCTCCGAGCAGCCTACTGCCAAACAAGTCATGGAATCCGCGCAGCAAATCTGGCTAGCAGGTTTGGGTGCATTCTCAAAAGCTCAAAACGAAGGCCGCAAGGTATTTGAGGGTTTGGTTAGCCAAGGCGAAAAACTGGAGCAGCAAACCCGTCATGTAGCGGAATCCACACTCGAAACCGCTAAAGAACAAGCCAGCAAAACAATCGGCATGGCCAGCGGCAAATTCGACAAATTGGAACAGGTTTTTGAAAACCGCGTTCACAAGTCACTTAACCGTCTGGGTGTATTGACGAGCAAAGATGTCGAGGCACTGTCGGGCCAGGTGGCAGAATTATCTGAAGCCGTACGCGCTTTGATGGCGCAGGAAAAACGTACCCCCGCCATGAAAGCTGCTGCCAAGCCTGTCTCGAAGCCTTCTGCAAAACAGGCCATTAAAAAACCGACAGCTGCGAAAAAGACAGTAAGAGCCGCTGTCCGTCCGCTAGTAAAAAAAGCCATCTCAACCACCAAAGCAACCGCTAGAAAAGTGGTTGGTAAAACTAATTAAGCGATATCACATGGCGGTTGAGCAAGCATTTACAACGAACACTAAAATTGACACTCTCCCAACTATCGCCTATTAGTTTTTTCATTTACGTCTCCTCCTCGTCCTGAATATCGGACGATTCAGGTCCAAACCGCAAGGTTTGGACTTTTTTTTAAGCTTTTTGGATAGATTGCTGCCCGCCGTTAATCGTCCTCGCGCAAAACGCGGTCCACCAGTTTGGTATACGCCTTCATCGCGTCGTCCTGCGACATCCCTTTTATTTTGGCCCATGCATCATATTTGGCGCGGCCCACGAAATCGGTAAAGCCTGGTTTATCGCCCACCACATCGCCCTCGGTGCCCTGTTTGAAATGCGCGTAAAGGCGGAGCTTTAGATCATTCCCAGGATCTTTTTTGGCTTTGGTGACATCCTTTACGGCTTTATCGAACTGCTTTTTTATCTCGGACATTTATTTTTCCTCGGCAACCAGGCGCCAGGCGGGAATCTTCGCCGCGCGGCGCCAAGCAGCATCATTCGTTAGATTTATAGGGAAACAAGTAAAAACATAGTCCGAATGCCGCGATTAGGGGTTTTCAGAACGGTGTATACCAGCTAAAGTAACTGTAACGGAATCGATCTTGGTCTGCAATTGGTTGGCAATGACTGTGACGGCGCTGTGAATGACTGCGGTTAGTGGAGGCAGGGTAGGACATCCAGCAGATACTTGCCGAATTTCAATTCCATTCGAATAAAACGACTAAAGATCGAATATGGCGAACATTCCCGGCTTTTCTATGTTGAATCGCGAACGCATGTCCGGTGTGGACACGGCTTGGCTGAGGATGGAACACCCGAACAATCTGATGATGATTGTCGGGGTAATGATTTTTCGCGACAAACTGGATTTCAAAAAAGTAGCGGCGACGCTCGAGCAACGCTTTCTCACTTATCCCCGTTTCAAACAAAAGGCGGTTCAAGACCCGACCGGCGCGTGGTGGGATACCGATAAAAAGTTTGATCTCAAAAATCATGTCAAACGCGTAAAACTTGCCGCCAAGCTCGGCAGCAACACAGCCAGCAAGCAGGATCTCGAAAATTACGTGAGCCAATTGGCGAGTGAGCCGCTGGATTTCACCAAACCACTATGGCAATTTCAGATTGTTGAAAACTATCGGGGCGGCTCGGCGCTGATTACACGAATCCATCATTGCTATGCCGACGGTACCGCGCTGATTAGCGTGATGATGTCGATGACCGGCGATAGCATCGAGGCCAGTTTGCTAAAGCCAAAAGTCACCGCAAAGCGACCCAAAGATGAAATGGATTTCTGGACCAGCGTGACCAAACCAATGGCCAGCGTATGGTCTGGGGCGATGAAGCTGACGCGGGGACTGGTGGAGCAAGGCTTGGAAATCGCCAAAGATCCGTCCAGCATGCGTGAATTCGCCACCAAAGGGATGGA
>JAYVYF010000095.1:0-2749 GCA_043784585.1 Burkholderiales bacterium | reverse complement strand
TCATCCATCAAGCGCAGAGCGTACACCGCGAACATCACGACGCGAACAAAGTCCAGCTTTCTACATTACTCTCAATCAAAACGGGCGGCTGCTCGGAAGACTGCGGCTATTGCCCGCAAGCCGCGCGCTACAGCACCGGCGTGGAAAGCGAAGCACTGATGGATGTGGCCGATGTGGTGGCCGCGGCCAAGCTAGCAAAACAAAACGGCGCATCACGATTCTGCATGGGTGCTGCATGGCGCGGGCCCAAGCAACGTGATCTCGACCCGGTGCTCGACATGGTGCGCGAAGTCAAAGCGCTTGGCCTTGAAACCTGCTGCACGCTGGGGATGTTGAAAGACGGCCAGGCCGAACAATTAAAAAACGCGGGCCTTGATTACTACAACCACAACCTCGATACCGCGCCCACGTTTTACGGCGAAATCGTCACCACCCGCGAATATCAGGATCGCCTCGACACGCTGGACCGCGTCCGCGGCGCCGGCTTGAACGTCTGCTGCGGCGGCATCGTCGGCATGGGCGAATCGCGGCAGGATCGCGCAGGGCTCATCGCGCAGCTCGCCAGCCTGGAACCCCAGCCCGAATCCGTGCCGATCAATTATCTTGTGCAGGTTGAAGGCACGCCGCTGTTTGAAAAAATGAATGGCCCCAATGCAATAAACGCGATCGACTGGACCGAATTCGTGCGCACCATCGCCGTGGCCCGCATCACCATGCCCAAAAGTTTCGTGCGCCTCTCCGCCGGACGCGAAACCATGAACGAAGCGACACAAGCGATGTGTTTTCTTGCGGGTGCCAACTCAATTTTCTATGGTGAAAAATTGCTCACCACCGGCAATCCCGATGTGAACAAGGATCGCGCGCTGTTTGAGAAATTGGGCATTACGCCGCTTTAAAAAGCGCAGAAAATTATCAAGCCCTAGCATTGGCCGGCTTTTACAAGCATAAATAGCTGTAAATGTCTCTCAATGCTAGCCTCGCCAAGGTGATGATGCGGGACGAACAGCAACGTTACGTCCTGCCGCGGAACTTACCGAAATAATGACTTTGCCCACCAACTTCGCCATGGATTTAACCGAACTCGCGCAAGCAAACGCACTGCGCACGCGCCGCGTCGTCGAGTCTGCGCAGGGCCCGTGCCTCACCATCGACGGTCGTCAATATTTGGCTTTTGCGAGTAACGATTATTTGGGGCTGGCGAATGACGCGCACTTGATCGAGGCGGCAAAAAACGCGATTGATCAATATGGCGTCGGTGCGGGCGCATCACATATGGTGTCGGGCCATATGGCGCCGCATCATGAATTGGAAATAGCACTGGCGCGGTTTATGGGAATGGATTCTGCGTTATATTTTGGCTCGGGCTACGCGGCGAATTTGGGGATTTTAACGTCGCTTGCGGTGCGTGGCGATAACATTTTTGCCGATAAATTGAACCATGCTTGTTTAAACGATGGTGCGTTGTTATCGAACGCAAATTTTCATCGTTACGCGCATGGTGATTTAAACAAACTCCGCTCCCTGCTTTCCGCGCAAGCCAATAATGCCTCGAACGGCAGGCGCAACGTAGTGGTTACAGATGCGGTTTTTTCGATGGATGGCGACCTTGCCGACTTGCCTGCGATCCTCAAACTTGCGGAGCAATTCGATGCGCTACTGGTGATCGACGATGCGCATGGTTTCGGCGTATTGGGCGAAACCGGGCGCGGTTCGCTCCAGCATTTTGGCCTGAAGTCAGAGCGCATTGTGTACATGGCCACGCTCGGCAAGGCAGCAGGCGGCTACGGCGCGTTTGTCGCGGGCAATGCGGATGTGATTGAGTGGATTTTGCAAACCGCGCGCACGTATTTATTCAGCACCGCGACACCGCCGATGATTGCAGCAGCGCTGCTGGAAAGCCTGAAAATAATCGATGAGGATCAAGCCAGGCGTGCGCATTTGCACGATCTGATTGCAGGTTTCGCCGCATCCCTTAAACTCAAAAACAGTGCGCTGAAATTTTCGGAGACGGCGATCCAGGCGATCATCATCGGTGAAAATAGTCACGCGCTTTACTTCACAAATGAGCTGAAAAAGCGCGGTATCTGGGTGCCCGCGATTCGCCCACCGACCGTACCGCGCGGCACCGCGCGGCTGCGCGTGTCGCTGAATGCCGGCCACACCAAAGCTGACGTGACCGAACTCATCGTTGCACTCACCGAAATCGATGCGTCACTACCCGACGCAAGCAAATGAAGCCCTTATTTATAGAACAACTTGGCCGGGGTCCAGACCTGACCTTGCTACACGGCTGGGGGTTGAATGGCGCGGTGTGGGGTGGCATTCGTGATGAGCTGGCTGCGCACTTCACCTTGCATATCATCGATCTGCCGGGACATGGCTATTCGCAACATATCCCGATCACCACGCTTGTCGCCATTGCCGACGACATCGCGAATGCCCTGCCCCCGCGCGGACATTTGCTCGGCTGGTCCATTGCCGGGCAGCTTTCAATTGAGCTGGCGCATCGCGTGCCCGATAGAATTGACAAGCTGATTTTAGTCAGCACCACGCCGCGCTTTATTGAAAATGACGATTGGGCATTCGGTAAAAAAGCCGCGATGCTTAACCAATTTGCAATGAACTTGATTGAAAATTATGACGCTACGATTCGTGGATTTCTTGCGCTGCAAATTCTGAATCAGCCGAATCAGCGCGCCACGATTGCCGCATTGCAAGCTGCCGTGAGCGCACGTCGCGCGCCGAATGC
>JAYVYF010000094.1:0-2288 GCA_043784585.1 Burkholderiales bacterium | reverse complement strand
CCGGCGTTTGAATTAAATGAGCTGGCCAATATTTATGTTGAACGTGGGCTTGATGCCACCCTTGCTCGCCAAGTTGCAGAACAGCTCACAGCCAAAGGCGCGTTGGCCGCACATGCGCGTGACGAATTGGGTTTTACCGAGGCATTAAGTGCTCGACCCATTCAGGCCGCGCTGGCGTCGGCGGCGGCATTCACGGTCGGTGCGGTGTTGCCGCTGCTGGCCGCTATCATCACGCCAGTCGGCAGCGTGCCTGTCATCGTCAGCGCTATATCAATGCTATTTTTGGTGGTCCTCGGTGCGTTAGCAGCATACGCGGGCGGCGCCCCTATTCTGGTTGGAATCGCCCGCGTCACGTTCTGGGGTGCGCTTGCGATGGCCATCACCGCAGGCGTGGGCAAGGTTTTTGGCACCGTCACAGGGTAGCAAGCTGAGCGAAATCTTTTTTGAAAGACTTACTACACGTCATCCTCGTTTCGGAGGCACGCCACTTCTCGAGTTTGTTTCGATAACGCGCAAAAATTTTGCGAATCGTCGCAGCCACTTAACTTTCTAGGATCGTCGCGTAGGTTTTCGCCGACAAGTCAGCGTCGGAAATGCTGGTTAAAATAATCCGCATATTTGGATGTCGCCAAAAGCATGGGTGGCGTTCAATAATTTATAGACTAGACGACTTAAAATGGTGCAAGATGGCTTTACTGCGCTGTGGCTGACGCGTCCAAAATGATTCAATAAAACCGCATACGTTAACCGAGCAGGCTGAACCAAACCATTCAAAGTGATCCAACATATTCATGGCAACTTTTTACCTTTAGCCAAACCACGCGAGGAGTGATTGCAATGCAAGTTTTTCTAAACACCGATACGCACGTCGATGGGCGCCACCAAATGGGTGAGCATTTAACTAAAGTGGTGGAGGACGCACTCGGTCGCTTTGGTGAACACATCACCCGCGTCGAGGCGCACATCGCAGATGAGAACAGCCACGCCAAGGCAGCGCCTGGCGAGATCCAATGCACTCTCGAAGCCAGGCTTACGCGGCATGAACCAGTCGTCGTTAAAGACCGCGCCAGTAATGCTCATCAGGCCATTCAAGGTGCCTCAGCCAAGCTGAAACGTGCAGTCGCGACCGTGTTGGAAAAGCACGATCCACGTCGACATGCCGGACGTACAGATGCAGTGGTCCCGGCAGAGAATGGCGACGCGATGTGATGGGGCGTGCTCGTGTTCGCGTTGCCAGTGAGGCAATTGGTATTAGGAGAGTTTGCAGACATACAGTTTGATGAATATCAAATCGTGCCATCCAGATTTCGATACAGTTGAATATTCACTTTGAGCAAATGAGGAGTCTATATGTTTAAACGAATTTTGGTTGCTACCGATGGCACAAAACTTTCTGATAAAGCCATTAAATTGGCGGCGGCGCTAGCGAAAAGCAGCGGCGGCCGTCTGACCGGGTTTTATGCGGCAGGCGAGTACAAGACGCCGTATGCGGCCGAGGGTGCCTACTACGATTGGCCGACGCCTGCAAACTATAAAAAGGAAGTTGCCTTATCGAGTGAAAAATTACTTGGTAGAGTCACTAAAATTGCATCGGAAGCGGGCGTGACTGCCGATGTGGCCTTCGCCTTTAATGACCGGCCGCATGAGGCGATTATCAACGAGGCGCGCAAGGTGAAAGCAGACCTTATCGTGCTCGCATCACACGGCCGCCGTGCTGTTTCGGCGCTGTTTTTAGGCAGCGAAACGCAGAAGGTTTTAGCAATGTCTAAAATACCAGTGCTGATTGTTCGCTAGCGCTATGAGCGCTGCTGCTGGATGTTTTAGCACTAAAAAATGTGCGTAAACAGTCAGCATAGGGTGTTATCGAGCACGACCGCGGTAACTGGGCTGGCTTTCCCATCTAGATCAGTGCGCAATTAACTCTGATCAGAGAATTGCCTAGCGAGAGGCATTTGTCCCGGCTTGATCTCGCTGGAATTCAGTGGCGGGTTTGTTGGGTGTGCACAAAATGCTAAGCGTACTCAGATTGTTTGGGACCGCTGCGCGGTTCACGCGGAAAATGACGCTCGCAAAGGCAGGTGAAGAAAATAATAATGCGCCTCGTCATGCATCTGTGAATGTGAATAGCGGGCGTTTCATGGGAAGTCCTTGACGATAGTGGGACAAATTATAGTGGTCAAGTAATTTCGGGAGGGTGTAAAGAATTTTGCATAGATTGATTTTTTGCTAGGCTCCACGTAATTCAAGGAGCTTATATGAAACGTAGCAAAGCCTTAAACACCAACATT
>JAYVYF010000093.1:0-6024 GCA_043784585.1 Burkholderiales bacterium | reverse complement strand
GAATCTCCCGAACATGGCGTCGCGTGCGGCACCTGTAATGCCTGCGGTTGGTATCGCGAGGGCAATCACCCGGATTTCCGCGAACTTGTGCCCGAAAATTTATCGGAAGATGAGTCCGATACCGGCGACACTTCAGATGAGGCGGGTACGAAAGACGGCACAACACAGAGTGTCAAAGAAAAGAAAAAAAGTAGGGAAATCAAGATTGATCAGGTGCGTGAGCTGGCGCACTTTATGACGCTTTCCACTCACCGTGACGGCTTTCGGGTGCTGGTTATTTATCCGGCGGAGACGATGAATATATCCGCCGCAAACGCGATGCTGAAAACGCTGGAAGAGCCACCGGCTCGCACTGTGATTTTGCTGGTCACAGATCAAATGGCTCGCCTGTTGGCCACGATTCGTAGTCGTTGCCAGCGAATTTTACTGGCCGCACCAACCACCGATGAATCGTTAAAATGGCTGAGCGACCAAGGCATTCTTAAGCCAGAAGCGGCGCTGGCGATGGCGGGTGGCGCACCGCTTGATGCCATTGCGTTTGCAGATCGAACTTATCAAACCGAGCGCCAGACGTTCCTGAATGCGCTCACCGATGCGAATGCAGATTATGTCGCAGCCGCGCAAGCATTTGAAAAAAGCGACCTGATTAATATTATTACTTGGCTACAAACTTGGGTCGCTGATTTAGTGCTGGCCAGGCTGGCAGGTGAGGTCAATCATCACGTTGACCATAAGGGCGAGATTTTCAGACTTGCGGCGCGGATTGAGTTGCCCAAACTGTTTCGCTTCGAAGCGTCACTTCGGCAAGCACGCCGCAGCATCAGTCACCCGTTAAACGCAAGACTTTTGCTCGAACAATTGCTAATATCGTATCAACACGCAATAAAGTAGCGACGAAGTCGGTAAATGACAATCTATAAGTTGTCCCATTTTTAGAGCAGAACGTACAAAATATGTCGAGCCCGCCACCAAACGTAATCCCCATTCGACGTCCCGACGTCATCTCGCTTAACCTCAAAGGCAAGAGCGCCCTTTATGCGTCGTGGATGCCGTTGCTGCGAGGCGGTGGTTTGTTTATGCAAACCAACAAGCTGCATCAGCTCGGTGACGAAATTCTGGTGGTGTTATCTTTTCTTGAGGAGCCGATCAAGATTCCGCTGACCGGCAAAGTCGCTTGGCTCAACCCCGACCACACCACCGGTAGCCGCCCGCAAGGCGTGGGGATCCAGTTGCCGGATAACGACGTCGGCAGAGAACTCAAGAAAAAAATTGAAGGTATTTTGGCACCGGTAGCCAAATCAGATCGGCCGACTCACACGATGTAAGTCCGATCTGCATCGCCGCATTTATCTTATAAGCGGCCGAGCTGGCTATACCACTGCCGCCAATTTATATTGGTCAAGCCATTTTGCCGTGTCAGGCGCTTCAGCATGTCGCATTTTTTGGATAAGCTGGTCCAGGTTGCCATCAACGGAAAGTGCATCATGATGCAAGCCGCGCAAAAATCGTTCATCGCGAGCATGACCCAAAAACGTGACCAAATGATCGAAAAAACCTGCCACATTGAGTAGGCCCACCGGCTTGCCATGATAGCCAAGCTGTAGCCACGTTAGCGCTTCAAATAGCTCATCCAATGTGCCATAGCCGCCGGGCAACGCAATAAAACCATCTGAAAGTGACGTCATGAGCGCTTTGCGTTCATGCATGTTTTGCACCACATGCATTTTGGTCAGGTTCTTATGACCCACTTCCTTTTCCATCAGCAAACACGGAATCACACCGATCACGCGTCCTCCCGCGGCGAGACACGCGTCGGCAGCGATTCCCATCAGGCCAACGCTGCCACCCCCATAAACGAGGTCTATTCCCCGGGCTGCCAATGTGCGTCCAAACATGGCTGCAGCGTCGTGATATTCAGGCTTCTCGCCTGGACTTGAGCCACAGTAAAGGCACAAGGCGTTGAGGATATTTTTCATCAACTAGCTTTGAACGAAGGCGATAAATCTATGCATCAGATGTAGCGTCGGCTGCGGGCTCAGCGCCATCGCTGTCGGCGTCAGGCACTTCGGCATTGGTGTCGGTATCGGCATCAGTTCCGCCTTCAGATTTCTTGCGAAGTTTTTCTTCTTTTTTTGCTTTTTTCGCGAGCTCTCTTTGACGCTTTGCAAAATCGTAATTTGGCTTGGCCAATTGGCAATCCTTTCAAAAATGAGAGCCTCGGGGAATGTCCGGTTGCATGAGGCTCTTGAGGTAAGAGGTTAACCGATTTCAGCTACAAACTCGCGTGCGATCTTTTTGGTGGCAACTTTATCGGCGTAGCTTATGGGCCTAAATGGTGCCGCTGTTGAAGAGACGGTCTTTGTCAGCCCGTATTGCGATGCCGCCTCACTGAGCGTAATGTTACTCGTACCGTAACGCTTCCACTGGTTTTAACCCTGCCGCTCGTCTTGCGGGATAGAAGCCAAAAAATATTCCAATCAAAGCAGAAAAACTGAATGCGATGATGATGCCGGATGTGGAAATGCCTACTTCCATGGGTGACAATTTGCTGATGGCAACACTGCCCAGATAGGCGATCAACACGCCAATCGCACCGCCGCATACGCAGATCACAACGGCTTCGGTCAAAAATTGCAGCAGCACATCGCGCCGCTTTGCACCCAGCGCCATGCGGATACCGATCTCACGCGTGCGTTCCGTGACCGAGACCAGCATGATATTCATAATACCAATGCCGCCGACCAGAAGAGAAATTGAGCCAATCGCACCGAGTAGTAGCGTGAGGGCGGTGGCAATGCCTTGTGCGGCTTCGGCGATGGACGCTAGGTCGCGTACCGTGAAATCATCCTCCTGCTCTTCGCGAATACGATGCCGTATGCGTAGCAGCTCGGTGGAATCATAAACCGCATCCTGAACCTGCTCCGCACTCGCGGCTTGCGCCAGAATGTATTGAATACTGCCCGGCGTCCAGCTGCGAATGAGCTGCTGGCGCGCGGTTGATAACGGAATGAAGATTGCATCGTCCTGATCACCGCCGCCCAAGTCGCTGCCCTTGGTCGCCAACACACCAATAATTTCAAACGGGCGGCTGCGAATACGAACGGTTTGGCCGATGGGATCCGACTCACCAAATAAATTTGCGGCGACTGTGCTGCCCAACACCGCTACCCTCGACACCGAGCGCATTTCTACATCGCCGAATAAACTGCCTTTGTCGGTGGTCCAATCTTTGATGTTGAAATATTCCGGGCCAACGCCGTAAACAGTCGCGTTCCAGTTATTGGCGCCGCTCGCCACCTGAAATGGCTGCTGCACAATCGGCGCGACATTTGAAAAAACCGGAAGCTGTGCCAGTGCCGCAGAATCGCTCAGGGTCAGTGTTTGTGCGGCTCCGCGACCTGCGCGAACGCCGTTGGAGGTGGATGAGCCTGGCAAGATGACCATCACATTGCTACCCATGGTATCAATGCGTCGATTAATATCCTCGCGCACTGATTCGCCGATGGCCAGCATTAATACCACCGCGCCCACCCCGATAATAATACCGAGCATGGTTAGTCCCGCACGCAGGCGATTCATGCTCATTGCCCTGAACGCTTCCAGACAGACTTGCCAAAAATTCATTTGCTTTATCCCGCATATAATTCGCAAACACTATCACCAGAGCGCCGTACCAGCCATTTATGTCTTGAAGCGCCCGCCAGTAAATGTGTCTATATTTACAAATGTGCATCTGCCATCGGTCCATCATAGGTCACATAGCCATCTCTCAGCTGCACCAATCGCTTTGCATATTTAGCCACATCGGGTTCGTGCGTGACGATCAGAATACTCATACCCTGCTCTTCGTTCAAGCGCGTGAATAAATTCATGATTTCTACGCTGGTGGTGGTGTCGAGATTACCGGTGGGCTCGTCGGCGAGAATCAGCGCAGGCTCGCACACCAGCGCGCGTGAAATCGCCACGCGTTGTTGCTGGCCGCCTGAAATTTGATTTGGCAAGCGTTTCAGAAAATCGCCCAATCCCGTCTGTGCAAGTTTCAATGCGGCGCGCTTGCGGGCTTCGGCCATACTAACGCCGGCGTAGAGCAGCGGCAACGCAACGTTATCAACGAGCGGCATCCGCTTCAATAAATTAAAGCCCTGAAAAACGAAACCAATTGTTTCATTTCGTACTTGCGCGAGCTCGTTATCACTGAGTTTTTCAACCTCGCGGCCATTGAGGACATAGCTACCATTGGTTGGGGTATCGAGGCAGCCCAGGATATTCATCAGCGTGGATTTACCTGAACCAGATTGGCCCATGATCGCCACGAACTCACCGTGCTTGATCGTCACATTCACGTCGTGCAATACGGGCGTTTCCAGATCCTCATTAAAATAGCTTTTGCGAATATCGGTAAGCGCAATCAGCGGCCCGCGCGCGCTCTTTTCGGCTACTTTGGAAAAAAGCGCGCTGGGCTCGGATGGCATAACAGCACTCATCATTTTTTCGCGTTCTTGTCTTGCAAATCACGGATCACGAGTTCGTCACCTGACTTGATCTCACCCGAGATTATTTCGGTATATTGATTGCTCGCCACGCCAGTGCGAACCTCGACCGTGATCAATTCGCCTTTGGCATCCACTTTGTAAACCCGTGATGGCGGACGCTTGATCCGTTCGCCGAGAGCTGTGGTTTCAGTTTTCGCTGCGTCTGGTTTCAATGCTTCCGAGATTTTCTTGTCATCTTTTTTGGTGTCCTTGTCTTTATCTTTCTTGTCCGCTTTTTCGTCCTTTACTGGGCGAAATCGCAGCGCCGCATTGGGGATGCGCAGCACATCCAATCGTTGGTTTGCGACGAAGCTGACCTGTGCGGTCATGCCTGGTTTGAGTAAATTTCCTTGGTTTGTGACATCAACAATCACGTTGTATGTCACCACGTTTTGCTGAATCGTCGGATTCAATCGCACCAGACGAATTTTGCCGTTGAAGTCACGATCAGGATAAGCGTCAACCGTGAACCTCACATCCATGCCTTGTTTGACAGTGCCGACATCGGCCTCTGCCACGCTGGTGTCAATCTGCATGGCTTCCAGATCTTTGGCAATCTGAAACAGTGTGGGCGTCGAAAAACTTGCCGCGACAGTCTGGCCGATATCAATTTTGCGGTCAATGATGATGCCATCAATGGGCGAACGAATAATGGTGTAGCTCAGATTGGTTTTTTCGCGATCCAGTTGCGATTTCGCCTGCGCCACCTGTGCCTTGGCAACATCCAGCTCCTTCAAATTCTGCTCCAGCGCTTGCGGCGTGATGAAGCCCTTTGCCACTAATTCAGTATTACGTTTCAGGGTGCTTTCCGCGAGCCGCATGGTTGCTTCGGTGGAGCGCATGGCGGCCTCTAGTTGCGCAATGTTGGCCTTGATCAGCGCGGGATCCAGCTCCAGCAAGATCTGGTTTGCTTTGACGGGCTGATTGAAATCGGTATACAGCTTTACCACCGTGCCGGAAACCTGAGTGCCTACATTAACTACCGTGACCGGGTTCAACGTCCCATTCGCGCTGATACGCTGAATTACGGGCCCATGATCCACCAGTGCAGTTCGGTAGCGTTCGCCTTTATTGGTCTCCGATTTTTTCTGGAAATAGGCGGCACCGGCGATGACAACCACCAGCAAAATGAGTGGCACCAGCACCTTGGCGCGCAGCAGAAATTTGAAAACTCGCTTGATGAAATTCATATTTTTATTCGGAGAGATTGTGTGTTTATGGGTGCATTGAAGAGTGCATTAAAGAATGCATAAGTGCGTGGTCGCAAATGCGTCACTAATATAATTTTAAAGGCGTATTGGATTCAGCTACTGGGCGATGCGATGAAACGCCTGAATCCCCGACGAAGGTTGGCTTGTTTGATGCCGAATCAGCGCACAGCTATTTCTACCTCTTTCGCTAAAGCCACAGATACAGCTATTGCTTCACGAATTGCTGCAGGCAGTGTGCTGAAAGTTCTAATGCGAAGTACTATCGCGCCGTTGCCAGCGCC
>JAYVYF010000092.1:0-7213 GCA_043784585.1 Burkholderiales bacterium | reverse complement strand
TAGATTGTGGGTCCGCTGCCGTGAGCGACTGGGCATCAAATAGCAAATGTTCGGCACCATTAAATCCATCGCGCGCATATAGTTTGCGCATCGTTTCGCCGGGCACCAGCTTGTAATAAAAAATGCGTGGCGCCAAACTGGAAACTGACGAAGCACCAGCGGTCATTTGCACGCCCGAAATCTCAACTCCAGAATCTGCCAGCTCAGCGATACGAGCCGCCATCTTCGCGCGGCCCGGAATACTATCGAGGACCTCGCGCGTATGTTCGCCTTGCGCACCCATGTAGGCGACCACTTCAGGGTTTTTAACGTCCTCCAGATATCGGTAGGAGTCCGTTACGGTTTGACCGAAAAACATTTCCGTTACCGCGCGAACCGGCGCCAACGGCAAACCAACACGACGCAGCGGTTGCGGCTGGGTGGCAGCCGCCTGGATAACGGTAGCAGATGCGGAAGAACGACTATCCGCAGTAGGCACATTAGCACACGATTGAAGTAAGGCCATGCATGTTGCTGCTGCCACGAATATGGAAAGCACGGAAACATGCGATATTTTATTTTTTATTTCAGGTACGCCAATCATTTATAACGCTCCGAAGCGAAAGTCAAAAAACGAGTGTTCGGACGTTAACACGTCACATGCAGCTCGTGCAAAACGCGACGGATCGTGGGGCTGAATCGCACAGTGGCTAAATAACGCCTGACCACACATAACAGCGTTGCACAACAAAATATTTTGGAGGTTACCAATAGTTTTCGACCAAAATATGTCCCGGCTCTAGTCTTCTGTTCATGCGAAATCCGCGCGATTTCAACAGCGCGCGCACGCCTTCCACCATCTCAGGATTTCCACACAACATAAATCGTGAATGCTCATCAACCAGAGACAGCCCAGTTGCTTGTTCAAGATTGCCTGACACGATCAGGGCATTAATTCTCCCCGACAGAACAGGTGAATCCCTCACACCATCATTCACGGACTCGCGCGTAAGAGTCGTGACAAATTTAAGCTTGGCACCCCCCGCCCGCGGCGATTGATTAGCCAGAAACGCCAGCTCCTCGGTGTAACCCAAATCAGTGCTCTCACGCACCGACAGCACGATCACGATATTTTCAAATTGTTGCCACAGTGCATGATCGCGCACCATCGAAATATAAGGTGCCAGACCGGTTCCCGTCGCCAATAACCACAAATCGCGTCCGTCTTTAAACCGGTCTGCAGTCAGAAAACCCTGCGCATGCTTCTCCACCAACATCGTGTCGCCGATGTTCAGCCTTGCCATCCGACTGGAAAATTCTCCGGTTGGCACTACGACCAGAAAAAACTCCAGGAAGGCCTCATGCGGAGCAGACACAATAGAGTACGCGCGCCAGATGATTTCGCCGTCTTCCTTTTTTAAACCTATGCGCGCGAATTGCCCCGGCACAAAGCCATACGCGGCGTCGCGCTTGATGCGCAGCGACATGAGGCCCTCATTCCAGCGGTGGATGAAAACGACCGGCTCTTCAGTATATTTTGAAGCCGCGATGGGCGCCGCCACTGAAGCCGCAGAATCGAGCTTGGTGTTGTCGGTAGCGGTGCTGTCGCTGGAATTTTGTGCGCTAAGGGGGGAATTTGACATGGCATGTCATCGGATATTGTTAGGGTGTCGAGTAGTGAACGGTAAACGGAAGAAATAAATAACCAGAAACAAGAAGTCGGGTGTTGAGCATTAGAGGTCGGCAAAAGTAAACAAAGCGTCTAAAAATCTATAACGCGCCTAATATAAAAATTTTCAGTCCGCATTAAACTGCAGCGCGGCCAATCGCGCGTAAAGGCCGCCCTCGGCGACCAGTGCCTCGTGCGTGCCTTCGGCCACGACCTTCCCTGCATCGAGCACCACGATGCGATCCGCAGATTTGACGGTCGCGAGTCGATGCGCAATGATTAACGTGGTGCGGCCTTGCATAAGCTTCTCCATGGCCAATTGCACCATGCGTTCAGACTCGGCATCAAGCGCTGAAGTTGCTTCATCCAACAACAATATCGAACGATCTGCGAGAAAGGCACGCGCAATCGCGATCCGCTGGCGCTGACCACCGGATAATTTAACGCCACGTTCGCCTAAATTTGTTTCAAACTTGTCCGGCATTGATTCAATAAATTCCAGCGCGTAGGCGGCCTCACAGGCCGCGCGCACGTCTGCATCAGTCGCATCGGTGCGACCATATCGCACGTTTTCCGCCACACTGGCGGCAAAAATGACCGGATCCTGCGACACCAGTGCAATTCTTGAACGAACATCAAGCGGGTCGGCCGAACGAAGGTCCACACCATCAATACTGACGCTGCCTTGCTGTGGATCGTAGAAGCGGAGCAGTAGTTGGAAAACCGTGGTTTTTCCAGCCCCGCTGGGTCCGACCAGCGCCACAATATTACCTGCTGTAACGTCCAGCGAAAACGCGTCTAACGCGGCGGTATCAGGCCGAGAAGGGTAATGAAATGTCGCCTCGCTGAAGCGAATATGACCCAACTTTTCAGATCCCGTTGCTGCTGGCATTGCTACCGGTTGAGCGGGTGCGGCAATGTCAGCAGGCGTATTCAGCAGCTCCATCAAACGCTCGGACGCGCCGGAAGCGCGCATAAGCTCACCATAAACCTCAGAAACAGCACCCACCGCATTTGCCACCAGAATCGCGTAAAACACAAATGCAGACAACTGCCCCGCTGTGATTTTGCCATCGATCACGTCATGGCCGCCGATCCACAAAATTACCGCCACCGCACCAAATGCCAGCATAATTACCGATGCGATCAGACTCGCGGTATAGCGTGCCTTGGTCGCAGCGGTGTCAAAAATATGTTCCACATAGCGCGCGAAATGTTGACGGTCAATCGGCTCATGAGCATACGCCTGCACGGTGCGGATTTCATGCAGTGACTCATCAATATAGGAGCTCGCATCAGCAACCCGATCGGTTGTGTCTTTTGATAGTTTTCTGACTCGTCGCCCCAACAACACGATCGGCGCCAGCACCAACGGGATGCCACACAAAACGAACAAGGTCAGCTTCACGCTGGTGATAAATAACATCACCATTCCGCCAATAAAAAGCACAGTGTTGCGCAGCGCAAATGAGAACGCGCTACCAATAACACTTTCAACCAAAGTTGTGTCGTTGGTCAAGCGTGAAATAACCTCGCCAGTGCGGGTTTTTTCAAAGAAAGCGGGTGAGAGCGTCAAAATATGATCGTAGACGGCTCGGCGAATATCGGCAACAAAGCGCTGACCCACCCAAGTAATTAGGTAGTAGCGCGAAAAAGTCGCAATCCCTAACATTACCAATAACGCGACCAGCGTGAGCAGCGCCTGATCCAGAGTGTCGGCGTTACCGCTTGAAAACCCCTGATCAATCACATGTTTCAAACCTTGTCCGATAGCCAGCACCGTTCCCGCTGCCACCAATAATGCCAACATCGCGAACGCAAAACGGGCCTTGTAGGGCGCAACAAAACGGATCAACGCGGACAGTTTTTTGATGTCCTTGGCAGAGCGCTTTGTTTCCGGTCCAGGCTTCGGTTCGGATTTCGGCTCCGACCCGGCACCCGGTTTATCTTTGCTGCCATCTTGTTGGCTCGCGCTTCGGTCAGCTCTCCCTTCATCCGCGCTCGATGACGCTACTTCGGGGGTAAGGTCGGAATGCGGGTCAGACTTGAGTGCCGCTTTCAGGCTGGGGGCGCGGTTGGGCGGGTCAAATGTCGTATTCATGTCTATATTCTACAGGGCGCAATCAGAACGATGGGGCAGCGCCCCGATGGACGCTTTATTATTACTAACCGCCCCATCCAAAGTCAGCGCACTGATCTTTCACCGGGCCGTTTCAACACCGGTCGAGCAACATTCCCGGAAATTGCAAAAATTGCCCGATCCTGTGCAACGGTAGAGCGAATTTCCGAATTAATGCTGCCCGACAATGCACCAGTACCGTTAACGACGCTGACGTTGCCGTTGGCAAGCAATACACCGCCCACCAACTTGATTTTCTCAAAATTCAGCACCCCTTCAGCAACACGCAGTTGTCCCGTCAGCTCAGTGAATTTTGATTGCCCGCCACGCCCGCCGCTTTCGGGAGAGCGCATCGCCTGCACCAGATCCACGTTACTGATAGAACCGTCCGTGACCTTGAACGTACCCTGAATATTGGGCTTTGCCAACAGCGCGTCTAACGTGGACGCATCACCAAACGCCGTAAATTCGCCGCCCATGCGGCCGGTTAGCGCAACGTCACGGGTGAACACTTCTGCCAGTTGGTTCACGCGAATTTTTTGGGCAGTGAAATTGGCCTTGAATTTAGTGCCTTCTTTCCAGTTGGCGGTGAGCGTACCCGCCACTGAGCCTTCTAGCAGCTGCGCATCAAATTGCGGGAATGTCAGCTCATTACCCAGCAATGTGCCCTTGGCCGTTATGCTGGTAACCGGAATGGGCGCGCCGATCGGCATCGTCATGCCGCGGCCAGAAAAATCAACCGTCCACATCTTGGGCGCAGCCGGGCCCATGACGTTGTCCCCCAATACAGTAGTGGGCGTCGTGCTCGGGCTGACGTCAACCGTCCACTTGCCATCTCGCACATGCGCACTTGCGCGCGTAATCTCGCCTTGCTTATTGAGTTGGATATCGGCATCGATCTGGTCGATGGCAACGCCTTGAAATGCAAGCTTCAAGTTTTTCAGCTTGATCCAGCTTATCTCAATTTCTGATCCGCGATTACTAGGTTCGGCCCACTTCAGCGCGCGCGGCAGCGCTTCTGGCGAAATCGTGGCTTCCTGAAATTCGATGGAATCTACGACTAATTTATCCCCGAACAATGACGCAAAATCGAGATAAATATCGACGTTGCTCCCCTTTGCGTCAAGCAATTTGCCGACTGCGATCTGTTCAACTTTCAAATGCGGCGTGGGAAATAATGCAATTCGCAAATTGCTGGCACTCACATCATCATGCAGCCATGCCGACAGCGCTTTTTCAAGACGACTATTGAGCTGATTGAGCGGCATCACTTGCAGTGCCGCAAACGCAATCGCGACCAGCGCAATGCTCCCGGCAACAATCCAGCGAAGCCAATTGCGTGACTTTTTGGGCGCGCGCTTTTTGGGCTTGCCCTTCTCAGCATCAAGCCTTTCCTGCTCCGCCAGATCATTTTGGACGCGCAGCTCTTTCAGTCGAGCCACCTGCGCGCTTCTCGACATTTCCTCCGCCTCATAGTCCATCCGCGCGCGCTCTTCAGCGCGCTGTCGGCCGGCTCTTTCGGCAGCAATCGTTTCTTCGGCTTCGCGTTCAGCCCGCTCGCGTCTCGCGGTTTGCTCCTCTGCGGCCTTTGATGCAATCTCGCGACCCTCAGACTCCCGCATCGCTTTTTTCTCTGCCTCTTCGCGCGCATGCCGCTCGGATTTCAGCTCAGATTGACTCTTGATGGCGTCTTGCTGGCGTAATTCCTGCTGGATCAGCGTCTCTGCCTGCGCGTTCATTTTTGCTTGCTGTTCCACCAACAGCTTCTTGGCGAGATCGGCCTCAACACGAGCGCGCTCCTCTGCCTCTTCGCGTGCACGGGCCTCCAACCTTGACCTGTTTCTGGCGTCTGTTTCGCGTTGCAATAGCGCCTGCTTTTCAGCGCTGCGGCGCGCCTCTTCTCCCGCCTTTAATCGTTCGGTCAGATCGCTCGCCTGCTTTGATGCGGCGGATGCCTGTGCTTCGGCTGTTTTTCGCGCTTCAACATCGACCAGATTTTTTTTCTCCGCTTCGGCTCGCGTCCGCGCTTCGATTTCGCGTTGCGCCTCACGCTGCCATTGCGCCTCGGCCTCAGCCGCACGCCGGGCCTCCTCTTCCACTTTCAAGCGCGCCGCAAATTCACTGGCGGCTTTCGAGGCGGCCTCAGCCTGCACTTCGGCCATCTTGCGGGCCTCAATTTCAGCGCGATTTTTTTCGCCCGCAATGGTTGCAATACGCACTTCCATTTCTGCACGGATACGAATTTCCTGTTCCGCCAGCATCAACCGCGCATCGGCTTCAGCGCGCTCAGTCGCTTGCGCTGAAGCCCGCGAAAGCGTTTTACGCTCTTCGTCCAGCCTTAGTTCCAGCATGCGCCGCGCTTCGTTTTGCGCCTCTTCCAGCACGGCCGCCTCGACCTCGCTGCGGGCACTCTCGTTAATATCGGAGCGCAGCATCAGCTCCATTTCTTCACGCACTGTCGCCTCAATTTCAGCCTTGAGCTGCTGACGCAAATCGCGTTGCGCGGTTTCGAATTCTGCCGCCTGCCGTTTGGCTGCCGCCTCCGCCTGCATACGGGCAGCGGCGAGCGCTTTTGCCTCCGCTACCGCCTCCACCCGCGCGCGGCTTAACGCCTGAGCTTCGGCCTCTGCCTGCGCACGTGCGGCGGACAAAGCGCGCTGCTGTTCTGATTCACGCTTTATTTGTTCGCGCGTCAAGCGGGTGCGCGTATCGGCCAAAGAATCGCGTTGTTGTTTTTCTTCAACGAGTTTGGTTTCCAGCGCTTGCCGGGCGATTTCAGCGGCGGCCTGCGCGCGTTGAGCTTCTTCCATCGCGCGCAATTCTGCCTCTTTGCGGGCGCGGGTTTCGACTTCAAGTCGGGCGTAAAGCTCCGCCTCGCGTTCAGCGCGGGCACGTGCCTCTGCCTGCGCCTTTTGCACCTCAAGTTGGCGAGCTCGCTGAATTTCGCCTTGCACGCGCAATGCCTCTGCCTGCATGCGCTCGCCGTCGGCTTTCGCCTGCGCACGCGCTTCGCTCAATTGATTCGCGTTTACTTGCGGTGCCTGCAGCGTCTGGGTCGCCTGCGGTGGTGCATGCTCAACCTGATTGGCTAGGCTGGATGAACGCTGGAAAGGTGACGGGCCGAAACTGGCGCTAATCGGGCCCACTTTGCTAGCAGGGGTAAAGTCAAAATCATCATCGCCGCCAAAATCAGTGAGTGGAATTTCAACTTTGATTTCAAAAATTTTAGTGAAACTGTCGCGCTGGAGTTGCGCAAGCGCTTTGCCTACAGCCAATACCGGCATTTCTGCTTTTACCGCCAACTGCGCAACGGTAGACTTACCGTCAATGGCTTTTAAAACCCGGGTTAACTCACGCGATAGCGATTGCGTTCGCTGATTAACCTGCGTGACGCCTTTGGCAGTTTTAGTGAATACGGTGTTCGAATCCATCGCGTGGCTCTCGAC
>JAYVYF010000091.1:0-6430 GCA_043784585.1 Burkholderiales bacterium | reverse complement strand
CTGCGGAATTCGGGATGAAGCAAGTTACAGATGCTTTTGCCATTTCGTCGCGTTGGGCAGCGTGTAGGTTTTGCTTGCTTCTCGCGTCGGCAGGTTAGGGGCGATAGCACTTGCGTCGAGAATCGCACCCAGGGAAATTGTGACAATTACTTCATGAAAGCAGCTTTATCGTTGCCGCTGTTGGCAAGCGAAGGTTGTGCGATAAATGCCAACAAGCTTGCCAGTGAGAAGAAGCTTTGCGCGACGAAATGGGGACACTTGCGATGAGCCGCGTGAGGGAGAACGTCGTTCGTTGACTTCTAGTTGAATTTCAAACCTTAATACTGGCGGGCATTTCCGGCTATTTTTGTGTCAATATGCCCGCCAGTATTGGCGACCCAGTATTTATGTAGGTCAGGTTGTGCAGCTGCCTGACTTCCATAAATCTGGACGACCTAATGTGTAAACTTGGTGTGGTCTTTTATTTTTGCCTAAAGGAATCTTTCGTGTTTTATCGACTATTAGCGTTACTCGTTTTCGCAACTAGCTCATGCGCAACTCAAGGCGTATCGGTCAATGGCGTCCCGTTTGACCAAGTTCCGATGTATGGCGGATTGGATAGAAATACAAACCCAACACTGAGAGCAGCTGACGAGAAACTTATTCAAGATACGACGCAACATTACGGAAGCAGAGAGAAAGCAAGCGCATCTTTTACTGATACCGCATTTAATTACTATCGACAGGGCAATGTGGATTTCGCAATGCGCCGCTTCAATCAAGCATGGCTCATGAATCCCAACAATCCCGAAGTGTATTGGGGATTCGCCTCGGTGCTTCATGATCAAGGGAAATTTTGTGACGGTCTTAAACTACTTGAAATTGGCCTTTCCAAAGGTCCAATTCAAAAGGGCTACATGCCGGATCACGCGGTACTTTACGCGGGGTGCGCGCGGCATGGGCAGGGAATTTCTCTCAAGCAGCGGTCTGACTTTCTTGAAAAATCAATAGAAATCTTTGAGGCTGCTGAGCGCGATTCGGAAGTGCCGAAACCATATTTGTATTTTCAGTGGGCACGAACGCATTACGCGCTCGGCGAGTACACACCCGCATGGGAAAAAATAAAAGAGTACCGAAAATACACAAGCAATCCCGTTGACGATAAATTACTCACGCGACTTTCTGAGAAACTACCAGAACCGAAGTAGCGACGATGTATTTACCTCAAAAAAAATGCCCTCCAGCTAGGAGAGCATTTCACTTTTTCAATCGCCTCTTTTGGGCAAGGCATTTAAATCAATTAGACCGTAGTACGACGCGTCGTTGCAGTGCCTTGTTTCTTATCGCCGAAGCTACCTTCTTTTTTACCGGCATAGGCGCTGGCAGGCTTGGTCCAGCTGCCTAAACCGCTAGGTTTGGCACCGCCTGATTTTGCGTAGTCAGGTTTTGCACCACTTGGTTTGCTGGCGTTTGAGAACGAGCTACCCGCACCATGACCACTACTGGCACGATCGCCGAAGGTGGTGCCGCGATCGCTAAATTTGCCGCCGAATTTACCGGCTGGCTTGGCACCGAATTTCTTTGGCGCGCCGGCTGGTTTGCGATCAAATGCTTTTTGTTTCGGCTCCAAACCTTCGATCACCGACACGGGAATAGCTTGCGAAGTGAAGCGTTCGATATTGCGCACGGTAAAGGTTTCGCGCACGTTGGCGAATGAAATTGCGATACCGTTTTTACCGGCACGGCCAGTACGGCCGATGCGGTGAACGTAGTCTTCCGCTTGGCGTGGCAGATCGTAATTGATAACGTGCGAGATACCTTGCACATCAATGCCGCGTGCGGCCACGTCAGTCGCGACCAATACGCGCAAACCACCTTTGCGGAGTGCTGCCAGTGTGCGCGTGCGGGCAGCTTGTTTCATGTCGCCATGCAATGCGCCAACCGCGAAACCTTGCGAATGCAAATCGCTGGCCAGATCATCAGCGGCACGTTTGGTGGAGGTAAACACAATCGCTTGCTGCATGGATTCGTCGCGCAACAGATGGTCGAGCAGGCGATTTTTGTGGGCCATATCGTCAGCGAAATGCAAACGCTGTTCGATATTTTCGTGTTTGGCTTGCTGGCCGGAAACATCAATGCGCACCGGGTTTTTCAGCATGCCGTGGGCGAGGCGCGCGATGTTGTTGTCAATGGTGGCAGAGAACAACAACGTTTGGCGTTCAGCCGGGGTTTGCGCGACGATGGCTTCGAGATCATCCTTGAAACCCATGTCAAGCATACGGTCAGCTTCGTCGAGCACCAACATTTCGAGGCGGGTCAAATCAACGCGTCCCGATTGCATTTGATCGAGCAAGCGACCAGGCGTGGCGACCAAAATATCGGCACCGGCTTTGAGCAATCGATTTTGCACGGGGTAAGGCATGCCGCCGACGATGGATACGGTTTTGATGCGTTTTAAATTGCGGCCGTAAGTTTCGGTCGCCTTCGTGACTTGCATCGCGAGCTCGCGGGTGGGGGTGAGAACGAGTACGCGCACGCCGCGTCCGGCAACTTTGGCGGGCTCGCTCAGGGCTTGCAATGCAGGCAACATAAATGCGGCGGTTTTGCCGCTACCGGTTTGCGAAGAAACCAGCAAATCGCGGCCAGCTAATGCTTCAGGAACGGCCTGCGCCTGCACTGGGGTTGGGGTGGTGTAGCCGGTCGCTTCAATCGCGTCGAGAATCGATTTGTTGAGGCCTAAGGTGTCAAATTTTTGAGTCATGTTCATCTCTTTCGGCAAAACCATTCCGATGGTCGTGCGTGGGTCGCTACGTGCACAGTACGAAAAGGTACGTTGAGCACAGCTTAAATCGCAAAAAGAGGCGCACCGTCCGTAATCGGAAACGGCATATAACTACACGCTAGGTGAGAATGTCAGCGCGCCAGCATCGGCGCCAACCATTTTGCGATTCAGGAGCGATCCGGGCGAAAAACAAATGGATCAAATGAACAGCGAGGGCGGGGACGATGAATTTACACGATGCATAGGCGTTAGACTTACAGTTACATATCACCTGATGTTGCATCGCACGACGAAGTATAGGGTAATCCACAAAATAATGCTAGTAGGTTCGCGCTGCACGGCGTGGTCGGGACGTGAAATTGCGTCTCAGATACAATTCTCTGGCCTAATTGCGCTCTGAGTTTCGACCGTTTCCCGCCGATGTGATTTTTTGCTGTCGCCGCCGTGGCAGAGCATCAAAAACATAAATCTGAAAATCCCTTTTTGAAAGCTTTGCGTGGCATGGCCCGCACCGAAACGTTCAACTAATCGAATAATGAAAATGCGCGCAACTGTTTTTTTGAACCCACCGTGAACGACGCACAGATTCCGCCAATATGGCGAATAATCAACTCACTGAAAGCGCGCTTATGGATGGCATACAAAGCGGCGTGGCGGAGCGTTCGGCTTACGGGCAGCAGGCATCAAAATCTGCATTAATGATTTCGGCACCCCCTATTTTTCACTCAGCTATTTGGCGACATTGGCTGATTCGCTCAAAATTGATCACTTATTGGTCAACAAAATGACCAAATCAGCGGAGGCCAAAGAGATTGTTTGCACATTTATGCTGAGGGTGTCAAAACCCAGGCACAGTGGCGGACCTTGCTGGAGCTGGGTTGCGATTATGGTCAGGGCAATCTTTGTTCGCCTGCGATCAGCGCAGCCAAATCACGCAACGCATTTCCGGCAGTCGCATCAGTTGCCTAACGCCTTGATCAAATATAGCCACGCTTTCGTTTGCGCGCCACTAACGAAGCGCCGCCATCAATCGCTCGCATCCCCCCTCGGCAATAAACGCAGCAAGCGAATTTCTTGCCAGCCGCACCTGCACCACACGTGTCGGCTTGGTTTGCTGGGGCTCCTCTAGCTGCTGTGACGTCTGTGACTCTTTTATTTCTCGAGAGCTGTTTGCCGCGGCCGCTAGCTGCGCCCTGAATTTGTTCTCAAAGCGTCCACGATATTTATTCCAATGCTGATCCGCGCTTCCGGTGGACGCATGAATGGGCAGGAGATCCCGACATACGGCAATATTTAAGCCCTGTAAATGTGCGCGGTAGGAGAAATCTAGATCGTACAAATGAAACCCATCAAAAGTTGAGGCATCGAACCCTATCTGCTCCACGGCGGCGCGCCTCGCCGCCATAAAGCAGCCATCCAACGCCTGCACGCGGGCGATCACCATGCCGCCTCGACCACATACTTTTACCAATACGCGGCCTTCTTCTGGATCAGGATAAGCAAATAAAGCAAACGCATGCGGATCACCCGCGCTAATCCATGCGCCATTGGTGAGAAGCGTGGTACCCGCCACGCCAATGACATCAAACGCTTCGAGATAGGCGACCAACTGTTCGGGCAAGCTGGCGGTAACGAACTCGATATCGTCATGGCTAAATATAATGAATTTACCCGCCGACCGCGCAAAACCACGGTTATAGCCCTCGCAAAGTGAAACCGCATCGGCAATCATGATAATTTCAAAGGCGCGGCCGGAAAACAGTTTTTCAAAATGGGCATGCGCCGCTGAGGCGCGATCCGGCCGGTGGCTGCAGATGATGATTGAAAAATCGATGCCTGAATTCATCGCAGCCGCCGGAACAACCGAATTGCGGACGGCTTATCCACCTGCAGAAACACGCTTGGCAACCACCGCAATTTGTTGCATTGCGCGCAGCACATCGATCAGCGACTCGATGCCAACTGGCGGCTGCATATCGCCTGAATTCGCGGCTAGACTTGCGGCGAATTCTGCAAGCTGCTCCCTCACTGCAGCGTCCCGCGTGCACAATAAAAACTGCCGATAGGTTTCATTTTCGCCCGCATCGGCCAGAAGCAAATGATCCCGGTAGTAACTATCCATCGACGCAACCGGCGCACGCAACTCAGTCGAGGACTCCGCCGCAAAATGCGCTTTCATCAGTTCCTGCCACAACATCAAATCGCCGTGTCCAAAATGCACGCACTGCATGCCGGCGCCAGCGAGATATTGACTAGTTTTGGCCAAATCGGGCAAACCGTTTTCGGCATGCTCCGTAAGCCATCGATATGGTTTGGTAAACAGGCTATTCCAAAACCGGCAGGCATCGTCTTCTGCCGCGCGCACCCCCACGCTCTCAAAAGGAGCGCCCAGCATGGTGGCAATACGCGACACCCGCGAAATGTGCCGCAAAAAGGCCTCGCGCTGCGGCGACTCAATATGCTCAAACACGTCCAGCGCCACCACCAAATCAAACGCACCGTCAGGCATATCAAGCTGGGTCGCGTCGCCGATCAACACATCACTCGCACCTTGCATCTCGGCTGGAATTTCGCGGTCAAGGTAAGTGATTTTGTCGTTCGGCAAAAGCTTGCCAAGAATGCGATGCGTATTCGCGCCTACTTCAAGAATCGTGAATACTTGGCCCGCGTGCCGCAGATGTTCAACCGCTCGCGCAACAATACCGTAGCGCTGAAACTGGTCAAACGTGGCCTGAATGCCATTCGGAGGCGCAGACATTATTTGAAGCAATGGCTGCGCCCCAGCGAGCCCTTCCACACGGCTCAACCATGTGTCTGCGCCAGTAGCTGACCCTGCGATTCCATCAGCGTTGCCCGCATCCTTCACCACCTCATTACCCATCGCCTGTTGCGCAATCTCCGCAAGCTGCGCTGCCGAGAGCAGCCCGCCAAACCCGTAGCGCAACACATAGGTCGTCACATACTCGCCCCAGTTGTCACGCGTGGGCGCAAATGGATTGCGTACGGCGCAGGGGCTGAACAAATTTTGAATATGTTGATCAAGCATCGCGCCCGTTTCTGCGCTGGCCGTCGAACCCGCTTCTGAAATCGTGTTGCTGCCATGCACCCGATATCCGTAAAGTTTTTCCGCCACATAAATGGGCTCGGATACGAGCGTGGCACGCAGCGCAAACTCTTGATCGTGCACATAACGCAAATCTGAAAAGCCACCCATCTCGCGAAAAAATTCTCGGCGGATAAAATAATTGCCGGTCGAGATCGCGACGTTATGGCGCAACAACGCAAAGCCAATCGTCGGCGCGGCATCAACACTAGCCGCAATCATCTTCAATTTTCCCAACGCTGAATCTGGCGATGATGGCGCGACATTGCCATGCTCATCGAGGATTTCGACCCCCGCAAATCCCCAATCAGCATCCATGGCCGAAACATGCGCCACCATTTTCTCGATCCGCTGCGGATGAAAACAATCATCTGAATTCAGAATATTGATGTATTCGCCCGCCGCCAATGCGATGGCTTCATTAATCGTTTCATGCGCGCCACGATTTTCGCGGGCAATGAATTTATGTGCGAACGGACACGTCAACAGCAACTCACGGATGCGCGAGGCTGAATCGTCGGTTGAACCATCATCGATCACCACAAGCTCAATGCGGCGCCAGGTTT
>JAYVYF010000090.1:0-2274 GCA_043784585.1 Burkholderiales bacterium | reverse complement strand
AACCGAAGAAATTCAAAAGCTGAACTGGGCGGTCTATGGCGTTGCCGCCAGTATCGTGATGATCGAGATCGGCTTCCTGCTCGCCTATCGTGCCGGGGCCGAGCTTTCGTCTGCGGCGGTGTTAACGGCGTCGGTGGTCGCGGTGTCCACACTGATTATGGGTGCACTATTTTTTCGTGAATCGCTATCGGTGATGAAAGTTGCCGGGATTGCATTGTGCCTGGGTGGTATTGGCCTGATGACGTGGAAGCAGCAGTTGTCATCATGACGACGCGCCCGCCACTGCCCGCGTTTTATGACGACCTTGATGCCTCGCTGGAGATGGCGTGGCAGCTATGGGGGCGCGGTACGGTGGATCGCCATTCGGCATTTCATGCGCCGGTGGTGACCAGCGTAGACGCGAGCGGCAGCCCGCAGGCACGCACAATGATTCTGCGGGCGGTGGATCGCGATGCGCGGACGATGCGATTTCATACCGACGTGCGCTCGGCGAAAATCAACCAGTGGCAACGTAGATCACGCGTTTGCATACTGGGCTACGACGCATCAAAGAAAATTCAGCTTCGCGTAACGGGGCATGTGACTTTGCATACAAGCGATGCGATAGCCAATAATGCTTGGAAAAATTCACGGCCTGAATCGCATGTTGCCTACAGCGTGAAAATTGCCCCCGGCAGCGTGGTGGACACGCCTTGTGGCGCGCCGCAGGCAAATGAAGCAGGTCGCGAAAATTTTGTTGTTGTTGTGATAAATATCGATTCACTGGAATGGATTTATCTGAGCGCCGAGGGCAATCGGCGGGCGTTGTTTTCTTGGAAGGATGATTTGCTGAAATCTCAATGGCTACAGCCTTGAACATTTCTCACCGTCATCCCAGCGATATTACGTAACCTCGCCGGGATAACGCGGTTTTAATCATCAAATCAAATTTGAATTATCACAAAGCATTGACCGTAATAAATCCAAAAAGAGAATAACCATGTCCGACCAAACTCCCGTTGCTACTCCTTCCGCTGAAGTACCTGGCGCTGCCGAAACCCACGCGGTTGAAAGCCACGTCATTGCGGAACGCCGTCAAAAACTCGCCGCGATCCGCGAGCAATCCAAAACAGCTGGCACCAACCCCTTTCCTAATGACTTCCAACCGGAACACAGTGCCGCCGATTTAATCGCCCACTACGGCCACAAATCGAAAGAAGAGTTGGAAGCCGCCACACCAGTCAACGTAAAAGTCGCGGGGCGCATGATGCTCAAGCGCGTAATGGGCAAAGCCGCGTTTGCAACGATTCAGGATGCGTTCGCACAGATTCAGCTTTACATCACCATGAATGATCTGGGTGCCGAGGCGCTCGAAGCATTCAAACATCACGACATGGGCGATATTCTGGGTGCTGAAGGTCGGTTGTTCAAAACCAAAGTTGGTGAATTATCGATTCATGTGACCTCACTTCGTCTGATCACAAAATCGCTGCGTCCGCTGCCTGAAAAATTCCATGGCCTGACCGATACCGAACAGCGCTATCGCATGCGCTACGTTGACCTCATCACCAATCCCGAGGTGCGCGAAACCTTCAAAATGCGCTCGAAAATTGTGCAAGCAATTCGGAGCTTTATGGTTGATGCAGGGTATCTGGAAGTCGAAACGCCGATGCTGCATCCGATTCCCGGCGGGGCGGCCGCCAAGCCATTCATCACGCACCACAATTCGCTCGACATGCAAATGTATTTGCGCATTGCGCCTGAGCTTTATTTAAAACGTCTTATCGTCGGCGGTTTCGAACGCGTATTCGAGATTAACCGCAGCTTCCGCAACGAGGGCATTTCGGTTCGCCACAATCCTGAATTCACGATGATGGAGTTCTACATCGCATGGCGCGATTATCATCACCTGATGAATTTCACGGAAGAAATGTTTCGCGCGGTAAGCACCAACGTATTGGGCAAAACTGCGTTTACTTACGGCGAATACGAGATCGATTTCGCCAAACCGTTTGATCGCATCACCATGCCACAGGCGGTCAAGAAATACTGTCCAGAATTCGCCGATGCGAATCTGGATGATATCGAGGTCCTGCGCGCAGCACTCAAAAAATTGCACATACAAATCAAGCCCACGCAAAGTGTGGGCGAGCTGCAATTGATGTTGTTCGAAGAAACCGCCGAAGCGAAATTGATTCAGCCCACCTTCATCATCGACTATCCGGCTGAGGTGTCACCGCTGGCGCGACGCAACGACAAAACACCACACACTACGGATCGCTTTGAGCTTTTCAT
>JAYVYF010000089.1:0-9048 GCA_043784585.1 Burkholderiales bacterium | reverse complement strand
GAAATTTGTCCCATAAGCCAAGCTGTTTGTGATCGCCATCAGGCGTTAGCTTGCCCAGCGGAATTTGCTTAAATTCACGCAGGCTGTCCCCAAATTATTGTCGCATCGCATGCAAATAGCCCAACGCCAGTTTAGATTTACACCATCTTTAATACCCACGCTGGCCGCCTTGGTTATGGTTCTGCTCACGCTGTATTTGGCAGTATGGCAACAAGGCCGGGCGACTCAAAAGCGGGCGTTACAAGCCGAGTTTATCGCTCGCACGATCGCGCCGCCTGTGGTTATATCGAGCACATTTAGCCTTGTTGAAAACGTTGATCGCGTCGAGAGCTATCGCTATCGTCTTGCTATCGCGCACGGAGAGTGGCTGGCGAAGAATCAATTATTTATCGACAACAAAGTGAGCGAGAATGGGGTGGTGGGTTACCACGTGATCACCCCGCTCAAAGTCGATAATAGCTTGCTCACAGTTTTGGTAAACCGCGGCTGGATCGCACGAGGCGCTCGGTATCCGTTGCCTCCCGAAGCGGAGCCACCTTCGGGCATGGTTGAAGTGCGTGGCCTACTAACAATACCAAGCCAACGCTTTTTGGAGTTGTCAGCCAATTCGGCGCAAGGCAATGTTTGGCAAAATCTGACGATTGACCGCTACCGGGCCAGCATGAACGTTCAGGTTTTGCCGTTCGTTCTGTTGGCCACTGAGATGACGCCACCGAGTATCGGGCTCATCTCTCAGAGCGAACGCCCCGACGCCGGGGTGGAAAAGCATATCGAATACATGCTGACTTGGTATTCATTGGCGGCGACCCTCGTGCTGCTTTGGGTTGGTCTCAATCTTCATATACAGCACATGAGTCCAACGTCTGTCGCAAACGCAAACTCCGTAAACCAAAAGAAAGCATCTCGATGACGCCTAGAACCAAATTTGTCATGATTTTTCTACTGTTTTCTGTGCCCTTTGCTGCATCAACCATCACCTTTCTGGTTTGGAAACCTTCGGCTACCAACAACTACGGAGAGCTGATTGCGCCGGTTGTTCCGTTGCCGGAGATAAAGCTGCTCCCAATAGAAAGTATGCTGCCAACTAGTGATGCGATTGGTAGTGATAACAAAGAACTGATTGAAAAATCACTACGCGGTAAATGGCTGATGCTGACGCGCGATAGTGGCGCGTGTGAAGCGGCCTGTCGAAAAAAGCTTTATGCCATGCGTCAGGCCAGGCTCAGCTTGGGTCGAGAACAAGATCGCGTCCTGCGCGTCTTATTGGTGGATGACGATATAGTGCCTTCAGCAGCACTGGCGCAGGATTTTGCAGGCACGATTTGGATTTCGGCGAAGTCGTCACCGTGGTTGAAGCTGCTACCAGCGTCTGCAGATTCGCGAAATCATCTTTACGGTGTTGATACGCTGGGCAATGTATTTATGCGCTATGACGCTGACCCCGACATCAAACGCATGATGCAGGACTTTAAACAAGTCTTAAAAGCCTCGCAGATAGGCTAACAACGGACGGGTGAGCAGCAATTATTTTGGACGTGTAAACGAAATGAAAATGAGTGGTTTAGAACAAAGTGTTGTCGGGCTGATCACGCTGGCGATAATGGCGGGAGCATTTGTATGGGTTGCGCGCCATCAGGGGCGTTATCGCCGCTTGATTGCGATAACCGCAGCAATGACATTGGTGTTGATTATGCTGGGGGCCTATGTGCGCTTGTCCGATGCGGGATTGGGTTGTCCTGACTGGCCCGGCTGTTACGGCAATCTTACGCCTGAACATTCCGCCGCGGAAATTCGCGGTGCTGAAGTGCTGCAACCGGGAGGTTCCGTTTCCATGGCGAAAGCATGGAAAGAAATGGTGCATCGCTATCTGGCGATGGTGGTGGGGGCATTGATCGCGGCCATTATGCTGTCTGCCTGGCGCAATCGGCGGCTGTGGGCCGAATCGATTGCTTTGCCAACCATTATCGCGTGTGCTGTTATCTTTCAGGCAGCTTTGGGCGCTTGGACCGTCACATTATTGCTCAAGCCTGCGATTGTCACGTCACACCTGCTGGGGGGAATTACTATTTTTTCGCTGCTGTCATGGTTGCTTGTGCGGCAGACCGGCAATGGAAAATGGGCAGATCCAATTAAGGCAGATTCGCGCTTAAAAATGTTTGCATTGCTCGTATTAGCAATTCTCTTTGGGCAGGTCGTGTTGGGTGGCTGGGTAAGCACTAATTATGCAGCTCTCGCCTGTTCTGACTTGCCCACTTGCCACGGCCAGTTGTGGCCAGAAATGGATTTTGCTAACGCATTCCATATTATTCGCCCGCTCGGTGTAGGGCCGGATGGCGCATTGCTGCGACTAGAAGCGCTCACGGCGATTCACTGGACCCATCGAGTTGGTGCCGTCATCGTTACGCTCGTGGTCGTCAGTTTTGCGCTTAGGCTAATGACACTATCTTCAGGAAAACGTGCTGCAAAAATGTTGCTTGGTCTACTAACGGCCCAATTGCTCCTTGGGCTCAGTAACGTTTGGTTTAGTCTGCCACTGCCGGTTTCTGTTGGTCATAATGGGGTGGCGGCGATGTTGGTGGCGTGGATGTTGATCATCAATTTGCGCCTTCGCACCACTCGAACCGAGAGCAGCCTTAGCTTTAACAGGCGTCTAGCTTTATAATCAGCGTATTAGGTTAGTTTCAACGGGTTCTACTCATGTCTGACATCGCTATCTCAAACCATCAACACGTATTTGTTCAGTTTTTAAAGCTGACCAAACCGCGGGTGAACGCACTGATCGTGTTTACAGCGATGATTGGCATGATGCTGGCCTACCCGGTAGGCATGGCTTGGGACATGCCGTTAATGCTCACCGCTACGATTGGTATCGCTCTAGTGGCAGGTGCTGCGGCGGCATTTAATTGTTTGGTCGAGCAACAAATCGATAAAAAAATGGCACGCACTCGGGCACGGCCAACCGTTGCGGGTTCTATCCTGACATGGCAAATATTGGCGCTGGCGGGCATCGTGGGCGGCGCTGGGTTGCTGATATTGCACCAATACGTTAATCCCCTCACCATGTGGCTGACGCTTGGCACTTTTGTGGGTTACGCAGTGATTTATACGGTCATTCTGAAGCCAGCAACTCCACAAAATATCGTGATTGGCGGTGCTTCTGGCGCAATGCCGCCAATATTGGGCTGGGCAGCGGTGATGAATACCGTGTCGCCTGAATCCATGCTGCTGTTCTTAATTATTTTTGCCTGGACGCCGCCGCACTTTTGGGCGTTGGCGCTCTATCGAAAAAAGGAATATGCCAAAGCGGGCTTGCCGATGTTGCCCGTCACCCATGGCAATGCATTTACCCAGCTGCATCTTTTGCTGTACACCTTCATCATGGTCGCATGTACCTTGCTGCCGGTGGCCATGAAAATGTCTGGCGTTATCTATTTCGTCGCGGTTTTAGCGCTGGATGGCTATTTTGTGTTTCTCGCGGTAAAGCTCTTCCGAAAATACAGCGATGCTTTGGCCAAGAAAACTTTCTCTTATTCGATTCTCTATTTGTCGCTGCTGTTCGGCGCATTGTTGGTCGATCATTACGCGCCTCTGGTTATGCGCTAAATTATGCTGAGCCTGCGCGCACTTTTTTTGAGTGTTATTGTATTAAGCCTTGTTGCCGCATGCGAACCCGCAAAGCCGCCTTTTAATGCTGTTGACATCACAGGTACTGCCGGTTTTGGCACTGATTTCCGCCTCACCGATCATAACGGCAAGACGCGTACCATAGCTGATTTTAGCGGCAAAGCGGTGGCCATTTTCTTCGGCTTCACGCACTGTCCTGACGTGTGCCCCACGACGTTGTCAGACATGAAACGCGTCATGGAAAAATTAGGGCCCGATAGTGGGCGGCTACAAGTTTTATTTGTGACGGTGGATCCTAAACGTGACACGCCTGAATTACTTGCCAAGTATGTGCCATCGTTCAATGCAAGCTTTTTGGGGTTATACGGCGATGACGAAGCGACCGCCAAAATAGCGCGTGATTTCAAGATTATTTACCGAATACAGCCGGGCAAAACCGCGGATAGCTACACGGTTGACCATAGCGCCGGAACCTTGATATTTGATCCGCACGGCACCTTGCGTCTGTTTGTCGATTATGGGCGGCTGACGCCCGAACAAATCGCTGCAGATATCAAACGGCTTCTCTAGTTTTCTAAATTGCCAGGATTTTTCATATGAGCATTCAACGTTTTTACATCGGCCCCCGACTTTCTGACATGGTGATTCATGGTGACACCATCTATCTTGCGGGTCAGGTAGCAGACGATACCGCCGCCGATATTGGTAGCCAGACCAGCGAGGTTTTGTCTGCTATCGACAAACTGCTTGGTGAGGCGGGTAGCGATAAAAGTAAAATATTGTCCGTCACTATTTATATCGCCGACATGGCAGATTTTGCAGGCATGAACGCAGTATGGGAAAAATGGGTCCCCGCGGGTCATACCCCGGCACGAGCGACGGTAGAAGCAAAAATGGCAAAGCCTGCCTACAAAGTCGAAATGCAAGTGATCGCGGCAAAATGATTTGTCGACCTCTGGGTGCTTCCTTGAGGTACGAAACGCTAAGACGCCAACCCGTACGGCATGAAACCCCAAGAATCGTCCGCTTCCGCTAACCCCCGACACGCAAAATAGAATGGGCACCTAAAAAGGTGCCCATTTCGTTATCCCATAGACCTACTGAGATCAGGTGGCTTGATAAGCAGCCAAAGAAGATTTCATTTTTTGCATTGCCTTAACTTCAATCTGGCGAATGCGCTCGGCTGATACACCATACTCGCCTGCTAGCTCATGCAAAGTTAACTCTTCTCCTTCGCGCAGCCAGCGGGCCTCGACAATGCGGCGACTACGGTCGTCAAGACTTTTCAATGCATCGCGCAAACCGTCGGCTGCAGCCGCATTTTTTTGCATACCCGATAAACGCTCAGACGGATCCACGGTTGCATCCTGCAAATACGCAATCGGGCTGACCCAGTTCTCATCGTCATCATTTAAGGGTTCAAGCGAAATTTCCTGCCCGGAGAGGCGTTGTTCCATTTCTGAAACATCGGTCTCCTTTACGTTCAACTGACGTGCAATAGATTTCACTTCCGTCGGCGATAATGCACCAAAATTCGGCTTCATGCTGCGCAGGTTAAAAAACAATTTGCGCTGCGCCTTGGTCGTGGCTACTTTCACAATGCGCCAATTTTTCAGAATGTACTCGTGCATCTCGGCTTTAATCCAGTGCATTGCGAACGATACAAGGCGGACGCCACGATCAGGATCAAAGCGTTTAACGGCCTTCATCAGACCAATATTGCCTTCTTGGATCAAATCCGCCTGCTGCAGACCATAGCCCGCATAATTTCGTGCGATTGATACGACCAAGCGCAAATGCGACAAAACCATCTCTGATGCAGCCGATAAATCCCCGCGCTCCTTGAGCGCTACGCCAAGCGTGTGCTCACGTATAGGAGTCAACAAAGGGATCCGGTTAACGGCTGAAATATAGTTTTCGATACTACCAGTCGATAAAGCAGATAAAACAGGTAAATTCATGGTTGCGGCGGTCATGTTTGTCCTCCACGGAGCGGAAAATGGTATTTTTCGCAAAATCACATCTGAAACGTCAGAAGCAAGCGTTGCTACAACAACAATTGATTATGTTAGCACTCTGCTTATAAGAGTGCTAATCGCCAAAAAAGTTCTAAAATATGCACAATCAATTGAAGAAACTCAGATAAGGCGGTTTTGGGACATATATACCGTGCCATCCTAAAGAAATTATGGTGGCAGTCTTTCTGCCTCCAGATCAGCAAAAAACGATGCTGTCAATTCTTGGAGTCATTTATCGGAGAAATTTATGCGTTGTAATGCAGATTAGACGCAGCGATTGCCAAATATCTGTTGCCCACTTAGACTATTGGGTCATTCAATTTTTCAGATTCATGCCACGTTCAATGTTTTTAAATAGGGAAAACACGATGCCTACGCGATTTGCGAGCCTGCTTTTTACAATATTTGGAATGTTTTTAACCCAATTTTCAGCCTATGCACAAATACCCGCAGAAACCGAAACGAAATTATCGATTGAAGATATTTTTAAGCCGCCACAACTTACCGGCGTAAATATCTCTGAAAACGGCAAATATATGGTCACCACTATGCCGTTTAAAGGTCGGATGAATTTAGCCGTCATTGATCTCGAAACCCGCAAAGCCTCTCTCCTGAGTGGTTATGACAACTACGATGTGCTTAGCCCAACATGGGTGGGAAATGAGCGACTTATTTACACCCTAGGCCAATATAATTCGCCAACCGGGCCTGGTCAGTTTGACGGTGGCGGGCTATTTGTAATTAACCGCGATGGCAAAGAATTTCGCCGCTTGTCTTCCACCGTTAGGGAATTACGTGCGCAAAATCAGTACGTGTTTCGCGGGCTGGATTTGTATCGCACTATTCCCGGGAATGAAGAGGAAGTAATCGCTTCTGGCAATATGACCTCAGCCGATTCGACAGACTTATATCGTCTCAATATCAAAACTGGCAAATACATGCTCATTACGCAGGGCCGTCCGGCGGATCGAACTTCGAGCTGGATTTTAGACAGCAAGTTTGTGCCGCGCGTAGTCAGTGCCAATATTAAAGATACGCTGACCACGGTAGTCTATTACCGCAAAGATGAAAAATCTGATTGGTATGAGTTGGCTAGATATGAGGGTAACAAAGGCCCCGTTTTTGAGCCGCTTGCTTTTGAAAGCGACGAAATCAATATGCAAGTTGCATCAAATGCGGGCCGCGACACGATGGGCGTTTTCCGGTACGACCCAATCGCAAAAAAAATGGGCGAACTCATTGTCGCGCATCCACGTTTTGACATGGGGGCCGCTGCCAATGGCGCAGGAGTTCCTGGCGTGATTACTGACCAGAAGACCGACAAAATTCTGGGCTATGCAGTCGCGGCGGCCAAACCAGAGCGTGTATGGCTAGACGAAAAATACGCATCAACCCAGAGAAATCTGGATGCCGCGCTGCCGAACCGAATTAATAGTTTTCGTCGCACGCCTGGTACTAAAAAGTTGCTGGTCACTTCGTATTCCGATACCTCACCTGTGCGCTGGTACATTCATGACGAAGAAGCAAAAACGCTGGAGCAAATCGGCAGCTCGAAACCTTGGCTAGACGGAAAATTGGTCGAGCAAGGCATCATGAATTACAAAACCCGTGACGGACTTGAAATTAGCGGTTATTACTTCCTGCCTAAAGGCTACAAGCCGGGCACCAAACTCCCTACGATCGTCCATATTCACGGCGGCCCGTTTGCGCGAGCCGATAGATGGGGTGGCGGGTTCGGCTATACGGAAGGACAGTTGTTTGCGGCCAACGGCTATGCGGTGATTGTGCCGAATTTCCGCGTGACGCCGGGCTTGGGCTCCAAGGTCTATTACGCCGGCTTTGGCACAGTGGGGCGCGAAATGTCCAATGACCATGAAGATGCTTTGAAATGGGGCATTGAGCAAGGCTTTGTGGATGCGAAAAATGTCTGTATTTCGGGTGCCAGCTACGGTGGCTATGCGGCACTACAGGCTTTGGTAAATAACAACGACATGTGGAAGTGCGCCGTGGCAGGGCTCGCCGTGACGGACTACAAATATCAATTGACCACCCGCGACGGTGATACTGCCGGGAATACCGCGGGAGTAGATTATTGGAAGTCAGTGTTGGGTGATAAAAACCTGGATTCGCAGTTAATCAAAGACATATCGCCAGTGAACAACGCAGCCAAAATAAAGCGTCCCGTTTTTCTTTACGCAGGCGAAGATGATATTCGCGTCCCGATCGCGCAAATTAGCCGTATGGCAAAAGAGCTGGAGCGTGCGGGAAATCCTGCTAAAGCGTTCGTTATTAAGGAAAAAGAAGGCCATGGCTACGGCAAGCTTGAAAATACAGTGGATCTCTACACGCAAATGCTCGCGTTTTTAAAGGATCAATTCGGTAAGTAGATTACAGCGGCTTGGCTATTGGGCTAAGTCCGCTAACGTCAGTAGCGTAAAAAATCCGCCAGGTGGCGGGTTTTTTACGTCGCTGTCATTACCGTAGCGTTTCTAATTCAATAAGGTTTTTTCCATAAACTTGATTTGCGCATAGAACAAAAAATCCTGATTTGTTTTTTTCGCAAAGCCATGACCCTCATCATTTGCCATCAAAAACCAGACCGGCACATTCTGCATCTTCACTTTTTCGACAATCTGTAGTGCTTCCGTATACGGTACGCGCGGATCATTTTTGCCTTGCACCACAAACAAGGGTTTATTGATTTTTGCGGCGTTGTTCAGAGGTGAAATCCGCTCCAGAAATTTCTTCATCTCAGGATCGCGCTCATCACCGTATTCCACGCGGCGCAAATCGCGACGATAGCTTTCTGTATTAGCCAGGAATGTGACGAAATTTGAAATGCCGACCACATCAATGGTGCCTGCAATGCGATCTGCGTAATGGGTGGCCACGGCCAGTGCCATGTAGCCGCCATAGCTGCCGCCGGTGACCAATACTTTACTTGGGTCGAGGTCAGGCTGATCCTTTATCCATTCAAATAATGCGCCAATATCCTTTACCGAGTCTTCGCGCTTGTTACCGTTATCCATCGCCAGAAATGTTTTGCCAAATCCTGATGAGCCGCGCACATTGGGATAAATAATCGCGATGCCGAGCTCATTCACCATATAGTTATTTCGGGCAATAAACCCGGGCCGCGCCTGGCCCTCCGGTCCGCCGTGTATGTTGATAATGACGGGTCGTTTGCCCTGAAAATTCCTTGCATCCGGCTGATAGACAAAGCCGGATATTTTCAAGCCGTCAAACGATTTCCACTGCACTAGTCGGGGCTCTACAAACTCCAGTGGATTTAAATTGGCGCTCGAGCCGTTTGTCCAGCGGGTGACTTTAGGGGCAACAATATTCATCGAATAAACTTCGCCCGGCGAGCGTGCAGAGGTAAGGTTAAACGCCAGTTCTGCGCTGA
>JAYVYF010000088.1:0-4403 GCA_043784585.1 Burkholderiales bacterium | reverse complement strand
GGCGGCCGGCAGTAGCGGCGTTTCGTGCGAGCTCGGGGCCGAGGCCGGAGCCACATTGGGAACCGCAGCGACGCGCTTGTGCCCGGCCTCGGTGACAGGCGGGGCCTTGGGCAGGCTGCCACAGCCGGCCATTGATAGTACGCACAGCACGTTCGCACTGGTAACCACAACGTACTGCCAACGGCAACGCGGGAAATAGGGGTGCATTGACATGATGTTTCTCCCAATGAATGGATGAATCGCTGCGCAGCAAGCGTGGCGACAGACTCCTGACTCACCGTACTACGCTCATTACGACCGGTGTGGCCGCCAGCTTGAACCGGGTCAGGTTTGCACCAACTTGCGGTGGCGTTGAATACTCATCAATATTCCACCGCCCAGCCCCAGCGTGACCAGGGCGGTGCCACCATAGCTCATGAAGGGTAACGGCACCCCGACCACCGGCAAAATACCACTGACCATGCCCATATTGACAAACGCATAAGTGAAAAACGATAACGTGATTGCGCCTGCCAGAAGGCGTGAAAAAGTCGTGGATGCATTCATCGCAATCACTAGGCCGCGCCCAATAATGACCAGATACAGCGCCAGCAATAGTAGTCCGCCGACCAGCCCAAACTCTTCACCATACACCGCGAAAATAAAATCAGTCGAGCGTTCAGGGATGAAATCCAATTGCGCCTGGCTTCCCGTGAGCCAACCTTTCCCCAGTAAGCCGCCAGAGCCAATGGCGATGGTGGATTGAATAATGTGATAGCCCGCGCCCAGTGGATCGGTGGTGGGGTCGAGCAAGGTATAAACGCGTTGCTTCTGGTAATCATGCAAAAACGGCCACGCAAATGGGATCGCCACCGCGGCCGCAACCGCGCTTGCCAATAACAGTTTCCATGACAATCCGGCCAAAAAAATCACGAAAAAACCAGCCGAAAAAATGAGGATTGCGGTTCCCAAATCAGGCTGACGCATCACCAGCACTGACGGCACAATCAACAGTAAGCCAGCAATCGCGTAGTCAGCCAAACGCAGGTCTTCCTCACGTTTATGGAAATACCACGCGAGCAATAGCGGCATCGCAATTTTCATGATTTCAGAGGGCTGAATAATTACAAAGCCGATGTGCAGCCAGCGCCGCGCGTTATTTCGGGTTTCACCAAACACCGCCACCCCGATCAGCAACATCAGGCCCGCCAAAAATATCGGAATCGCCAGACGCATCAACAACAGTGGCGACATATTGGCGACTATCCACATAACTACCAGTGCCACGCAAAAATTGCGGATTTGACCGAGCGCGCGATCAAACGTATCGCCGCCGGATGCGGAAAAAACGACCGTCACCGAGATCGCCGCGAGTACCATGATCGTCACCATCAACGGGCCGTCAAGACGGCGCGTGAGGATGTCAAAAATGCGATTAGTCGTCGCTCGGAAGTTCATTATTCGGCGTCTTGAGTTTGGCGATGTCAGGCTTTTTGCCAAGCAGGTAATAGTCCAGCACAGCTTTTGCAATCGGTGCCGCCGCAGCCGCGCCCATCCCGCCGTTTTCGACCATCACAGCCAGCGCAATGGTGGGCTTGTCGGCGGGTGCATAGGCTATATACCAGGCGTGATCGCGGAGCCGTTCTGCCACCCGCCCCGCCACATATTTCTCGCCGCGCTTCACACCATACACCTGCGCGGTCCCTGTTTTACCCGCGCTAACGTAACCTGAATGAGCAAAGATACGTGCGCTGGTGCCTTCGATAGGCACTGCGGCCAGCGCTGCTTTGATGAAGGCGATATTTTCGGGTTTAAGCGCCAACCTTGTTGGTTTGTTGACGTCCAGATCAGCCGTCGATTTGATAGTGCCGGTGGCGACATCGGTGATGTGTCGAACTAGGCGCGGGCGCATCGCAACGCCATCATTGGCAATAGTCGCCGTGGCATGTGCCAGCTGCATCGGCGTGAATGAGTTGTAGCCTTGACCGATCCCCGCGGAGATGCTGTCGCCAACATACCATTTGCGCGCTTCCGAAGTGCTCTTGGCGAAACGATTGCTCTTCCATTGTCGAGAGGGCAGCGTGCCTTCCAATTCACCATCGATATCAATACCGGTCTTGGTGCCAAAACCAAGCAAACGCAAGAATTTGGACGTCTCGTCAATCTCGGTTTCCGATGCCAGCTGATAGTAGTAAGTGTCGCAAGAGACCACAATTGACTTGCGCATATCGACCAGCCCGTGCCCGCCCACCTTATCGTCGTTCCAGTAATGCGCAACCCCTGCCAAGCGGAATACGCCGGGGTCGGAAATGGCTTGTTGCGGAGTGCGTTTGCCTGATTCGAGCGCACCTAGCGCGAGGAAAGGTTTAATCGTTGAGCCGGGCGGATAAGCGCCGCGCAGTGCGCGATTAAGCAAAGGTTTATCGACAGAATTATTGAGCAGATCCCAATTTTGCGGATCAATGCCATCGACAAATAAATTGGGATCAAACCCCGGCTTTGATACCAGTGCCAGAATTTCGCCGGTGGCTGGCTCGATCGCCACTAACGAGCCGCGACCTTCACCAAAAACCTCCTCAGCGATTTTCTGCAGCTTGATGTCGAGCGTGAGGGTCAGGTTATTGCCCGCCACCGGCGCCGTGGTCGCGAGCGAGCGCATGGCGCGGCCGCCAGCGTCGATTTCCACTTGCTCTGAGCCGGTGCTGCCGTGCAGCTCGTTCTCGTAGCCGCCCTCGATACCGAGTTTGCCGATATGGTCGGTGCCGCGATAATTCGACGTGAGATCGGCGTCGTCGATACGTTTTAAATCGGCGTCGTTAATGCGGCCAATGTAGCCAATTGCGTGTGAAGCAACATCACCCTGCGGATAGTTCCGAAACAGTCGTGGGCGGATATCAAAGCCTGGGAATCGATAACGGTTGACGGCGAAACGCGCAACTTCTTCCTCAGTCAATCGATTGCGAATCGGCAGAGACTCAAAATTTTTACTTTCTTCCATCAGCCGTTTGAATCGGCGCTTATCGCGCGGCTGGATTTCAACGATGGTGTTTAACTCTTCCAGCACCGCGTCCAGATTTTTTACCCGCGAAGGAGTGACTTCCAGCGTATATGCAGAATAATTGGCGGCTAAAACTTCATTATTGCGATCCCAAATCAGGCCCCGGTTAGGCACCACCGGCAGTAGTGAAATACGATTGGCTTCTGCCAGCGTGTAGTAGTGATCACGCTTGATGACTTGCAAGTACACCAGCCGTGCGGCGAGAACGCTAAATGCAATCAATATCGCAAAACCGGCAAACAGCGCGCGGCCACGGAAGACGTTAATCTCCAGTTCGCGATTACGAATGGTGGTGCCGATCATATTGGCTGGCATGTTTTGAAAATGATTAAACGGATTCGTTTGAATGAATTTGAAGGTTTAACCGACCACGCGGCTGGAACGGCTACGCAGGCGGGGGATGGTCGCAATCGCATTAATAATGGGCCATAGCAGCGCGCCAAGCACGAGCGAAATGAGGATCGAAAAACCCGGAAAATCCCGCCCCATGGCAAGATTCAGGAGCACGCCGATCCCCTGCGATACTGCCAGAATAGCGATGATATGCAGGGCTTGCTCAGCCACGCTGAGTTGCAGCATGCGTACCCTTAAAAGCTGTGCGAGAAAGATAGCCACCACATATACCATCGCATGTTGGCCCAGCAATGCGCTGTCGGCCACGTCCATGATCAAACCGAACGCAAACCCCCAGCCTTGCCCGACCGTGTGCGGCTCATGCACCGCCCAATACAGTAGTGCCAGCAGCACGAAATCGGGATGCGCAATCAATGCAACGCCACTCCACGGCAGCAAATCGAGCAGCAACGCGATAATGATGATGATGATGATCAGGCTGAAGGGTGCTGGCAAACTCATCGGATCGCGAGAGGCGGGTGAGAGATCCATGGTTCCGGGTTTAAGGGGTGGCACGGCGCTGATCCCGTCTGGCGGCGTTCGCATTTTGTGCCGAACTTTTGCCAGTGTTGGTAATATCGCGCGTCGGTTTTTTATCATCCAGACCGACGTCGGGAAAGGGATAAATTTGTGCGGGATCTTTCAACATCACCTTCACAAAACGCTGGTGTGCAACCGCCGTCACGGGTTGCGCCACAATTCGTGCGAATGGAAATGCCGGATTTTTTTCCACCAGCGAAACAACCGCCACTGCCAGGCCAGGCGGATAGGTGCCGTCGATCCCAGATGTAACCACCTGATCGCCGATTTGTATATCCGAGCCCAGCGGAAGTGAAGGCACGTCAATCGTGCCATCGCGGCCGCTGCCCACCGCGATGGCACGCAAGCCATTTCTGACCACCATCACCGGCACGGCCTGATCTTTCTCGGTTGACAACGTGACCTCAGATGATGCCACGCCGACCGCAGTCAC
>JAYVYF010000087.1:0-2671 GCA_043784585.1 Burkholderiales bacterium | reverse complement strand
ACTCACTGACCTCGTTTTCGGTCTACCGTTTATTGATTGCGATGTTATTGGTGGTGGGTTATTGGGGTTTTGGTCGGCTGCAGCTGGTGGGTGCCGCCGCCCCGGTGCTCGCGACACCGGTACTGGTGGCGTATTCGATGGCTGCGATTGCGATGTTTGTTACCGCGAAAATGCGCGTTCTGTCGCCCAATGTTCACCTCACCACACAAGTTCTGGTCGACGTCATCGGCCTGACATTGCTGATGCATGCTTCCGGTGGCGCGCGCAGTGGCATTGGTCTTTTACTGCTGGTGACCTTGGCCGCTGCCGGCCTGGTTTCACGCGGGCGTATGGCGTTTTTTCACGCTGCATTGGCAGCGTTAGCGGTGCTGGGTGAACAGCTAACGCAGTTCTGGCAATTTGATGCACAGGCAGGAGATTTCGTGCCGGCGGGGTTGTTGGCGGGGAGTTTCTTTGTAACCGCCGCGTTAGGCTATACGCTCGCAAAATATGCAACGGGTGTCGAGAAAATTGCCGAAGCGCGCGGGGTTGATTTGGCGAATATGGCAGAGATCAACCAATTGGTGATTCGTGATATGCAGGATGGTTTCGTGGTGGTGGATGAACAAGGGATTATTCGTCAGCACAATGAGCAGAGTGAAGAAATGATCGCAGGTTTGAAAGGTGCGGTTAATCAGCAAATTCGCGACGCCGCCCCACAACTGGCAGGCCTGCTTGCGCAGTGGCGAAAAAATCACTCGCGGATTTTTCCGATGGTTAGAGATGCCACTACTCAGATTGACTACCAGGTGCGTTTTGTCGCGGTGGGTGATAAAGATCCCTCGCCGACGGTGGTATTTATCGAAGATGCCGGCCGCATCCGTTCTCAAGCGCAACAGATGAAATTAGTCGCACTCGGTCGCTTGACCGCCAGCATTGCCCACGAAATCCGCAATCCGCTGTCCTCGATTAACCACGCTGCGGAATTGCTGCAGGAAGACGATCATCGTCTGCCTGCCGATGCACGCTTATTAACCATTATTCAGGAAAATTCGCACCGGCTGGATCGCATGGTGCAAGAAGTATTGAACCTCAATCGGCGCGATCGTGCTCATCCGGAGGCAATTGATGCACGTGTCTACCTCGAACAATTCAGACTGGATTTTTTAGCGAATGAGAAAGTGCTGGATGACGTTATATCGCTGGACATCACCACCTCTCGACGCATTATTTTTGATCGTAGCCATCTGGATCAAATTTTATGGAATCTGATCCGAAACGCCTATCGACACGGCCGAAAAACGAGCGGGAGTGTGAGCGTAAAGCTGGCTGATACCAGCGTCATTAATATGGCCAGGCTGACGGTGATGGATGATGGCCCGGGTGTTTCCACCGAAGCGCTGACCCATCTATTTGAACCGTTTTTTACCACCGAGACTTCAGGCACCGGTCTGGGCCTTTACATCGCGCGCGAGTTGGCCGAAGTCAATGGTGCCCGCATTGAGTATATTGCCGAGCGCACACTGGCCGCAGCACGCGGGGCTGAATTTTGTATTACGCTTCAACTTCAATAGAATTTAGGGTCGCAGCGAATCACGTTTGAATGCACCTTAAATTAAAACGAGAACGAGAACGAGCTAATTTATGGCCGATAAACACGTACTTATCGTGGATGACGAATCTGATATTCGCGAATTACTGGTACTCACGCTGATGCGCATGGGTGTCGAGGCAGATACGGCGGCGACGGTTGAACATGCCTTTGCGCGCTTGTCCGAGCGAAGCTACGATCTTTGTTTGACAGACATGCGCCTGCCTGATGGTGATGGTTTGATGATTCTCAAACACATTGCGGAAAATTATGGCAATACGCCGGTAGCCGTGATCACGGCTTTTGGCAGCACTGATAATGCGGTGGCGGCGCTGAAAGAAGGCGCGTTTGATTACATTGCCAAGCCGATTCAGTTAAAGCAATTGCGCGAGGTGATTACCTCGGCCATGAATCTGCCAAGATCATTGGCAGAACGTCCTGAGCGCTCTGAGCGCGCAAAACGTACCAGCGGCACAGAAAAGCTCGCCAGCGCCACCGCTGCAGGGCCGCAGCTGATAGGAGAATCCCAGCCGATCGTGCGCGCGCGTGACATGATTGGCAAGTTGGCTCGCAGCCAGGCACCTGTCTACATTGCGGGTGAATCCGGCACCGGGAAAGAAGTTGCCGCACGACTAATTCATTCTGGATCCGCCCGCCGCGATGGGCAATTCGTCGCGGTAAACTGTGGCGCGATCCCTGAAAATTTGATGGAGAGCGAATTCTTTGGCTACAAAAAAGGCGCTTTTACCGGCGCTGACGCCGAGAAGGATGGTTTTCTTCATGCCGCAGATGGCGGCACGTTGTTTCTGGATGAGGTGGGCGATTTGCCGATCTTGATGCAGGTAAAGCTGCTGCGCGTGATTCAGGAAAAAAAGGTTCGCAAACTTGGCGATACCGCCGAATTGCCGGTTGATTTCCGCATCATCAGCGCGACCCATAAAAACTTGGTGGATAAAGTTGCGGCAGGTGAATTTCGGCAAGATTTGTTTTATAGATTGAATGTGATCGAGCTGAAAATGCCGAGCCTGCGCGAGATTCCCGAGGACGTTCCGCTGATGGTCAAGTTAGTGCTGGAAAGGCTCTCGCAGCAAAGTGGCGTGC
>JAYVYF010000086.1:0-4387 GCA_043784585.1 Burkholderiales bacterium | reverse complement strand
GAGGCGATTTTTGCAGAAGATGATGTGCCGAAGGATCAAACAAAATTTATTCCCATCAACGCAGAACTATCCCGCGTCTGGAAGGCCATTGTTGAACGTAAGCCGGGCCCGGCAGACGCCGACGATTGGGCAAAAGTAAAAGAAAAAGCGCACCTGCTTGAAAGATAGCCTGAGCTTTGTTGATGGTGTTAGCGCTGGCCTCGTTGACGGCCCCAGCGACGGCATGATTAACTTTGATTCGGCAGATTTGTTGCAAATTTGCCGAATCCGGTAGTGGCTCCATTGGTTCGCGCGCGATTGAAATTTCTCACTGTCACATTAGGTCTCGCCGGTTAAACACGTGCCGAAGCGTTTTTTATTTGAAGCGACAAGCTTGCTCGGCGACGCGGCCAGTCTCGTTATAGAGCATTGCGCCGATCGCCTCCCCGATCTTTCAGGCGTAACGATTCTGGCACCCCCGCGCGCGTCAACCGGGATTCGTCATGCGTTGGTCAAGGCCGCGTCGGCTTGTGGGTTCTCAAGCTTGCTGATGCCTACTATGGACACACTTTCCGCGCTGGCGTCGCAAATCCGCGTTGAAGCACCTGAACGTACTTTTGCCACTAACGAACGCGTGCTGGATATTTTTCAGCTTCTTAAAAAGTCGGCTTGGGCCTCCGCGGGCGAGCAACTGGCGCTCAGCGCCGAGCTGGTCAGCCTGTGTGATGAACTGAGCAATAATCTGGTTCAATTGCCGGGCTCGCTGGCCGAACACACGCGCATTTTGGCGCGCGCGTATGCGCTGGCAAAACCCAATGCTGATTTTAGTTTTGAAGCCAAGCTGACCTACGAAATATGGGCGGCGCTCGCGGCACCCACCCGCGATGGTGTGGATGGCCCCACCCGCTACGCGCTACAGCTTGCCGCCTGGAGTGCCGGCGCAGACCGAGCGTTAGTTGTTCTCGGCACAGCGCAATACAGTAAACGTGAACGCGCATTTTTTGAGCGATATGCAGTTCGGTCGCCCGTTTACCTGATTGAGCAAACGCTGACTGTCACCGCCGCTGCCACGCCAAGAGCCTGTTTTGTCGCCGCCGCGTTTGCAGGCGCGCCCGGCGTAAAAAAAGCGCCGGATGACGTTCCAACAGCGGAAGCTACTAGCGATGGTTGCTTCCCTGGAATAGAGTTTTACAGAGCCCGCGACGTTGAGGACGAAGCGACTTCGGCGTTGGCAGCGATCAAGAAATGGCTGGCTCAAGGTAAACGCAATATCGCGGTGGTGGCGCTCGATCGGCTGGCGGCGCGCCGATTGCGCGCGCTGGCGGAGCGGGATCAAATATTGATGAAGGACGAAATCGGCTGGCCATTTTCCACCACCGTCAGCGCGACTGCGATCATGCGTTGGCTGGAAGCCAAGCGCGACGGATTTTATTTTGAAACCTTGATCGATTTGATCAAGTCGCCGTTTATTTTTGCAGACCTTGATGAGTCGTGGGGCAAGCCGCGCATAAAAGCCGCAGTGCTGCTCATCGAGCATGCAATTCGACGCGCTTCCGTGGTCGCGGGTTTGCTGCGCACCCGCGAGGCGCTTCTGCGCTTATCGATGCATTCTCCATCGCCACTTGCGACGTCGCGCGAACATGCCGAGCGGGCTGATGCATTGGCCTTGCTGGATCGATTGATCGAAGCTGATCGTGCTTTCACGTCGGCTCGCCGCACGGCGTCAGTGTGGATGATGTCGCTGACCGAGAGCTTGAAAACATTAGGGCTTGACGTGGGGCTGGAGCGCGATGCGGCCGGTGCGGGCTTGCTCGTGCAGCTTGATAAATCCGCAACCGATGTTGCATCGAGCCGTGTCAATTTATTGATGAGCGAATGGATGGATTGGCTGCGTGGCCAGATGGAGGAGGCGCGGTTTCGCGATCAAACCATTGACAGCCCGCTGGTGATGACTTCCCTTGATGCCACGCGTTATCGTCATTTTGAAGCCACCGTACTGATTGGCGCGTCTGCCGGTAATCTGCCCGGAAAGCCAGCAAATACGGGTGTCTTCAATCAATCAGTGCGACGAATACTGGGCCTCAAAACGCATGTGGACACGCTAGAAAATATGACCGCTGATTTGATCGGCGTGTTGAATCGCAGCGGTGAAATCTGGATCAGTTGGCAGGCAAACGGCGGTGGTGCCGACGAGCCGGCCAGCCCGTCGCCGTGGGTGGCGGCGTTGCTGTTACAAGCGAGGTTGTCAGAAAAAGCGCACGCGGGTGGCAAAGGTCTACCCAAACTAAACCTTAAAATGGTATTAGCACTGCCCCAAGCCCCAATATCCACCGGCATCGCCAGCCATACTGCTTCACGACCCGCGCCAGTGCTTGCGTATGGCCAAGTGCCGCAAAAAATATCTGCCAGCGGCTATCAGAGTTTGATCGATTGCCCGTACCAATTTTTCTCGCGCGCGGTGTTGAAACTGCGTTCGCCTGATGAGGTTGAAGAAGAGATGGAGAAGCGCGATTTTGGTGAATTCGTGCATGAAATTTTGCATCGATTCCATCAGCGTTTTGCCGTTGTCACGGGGCTTGCGATTACCGAATTGCGATTAGCGTTGCTGGCCGAGACCGACGCTGTTTTTGCTGCCGCACTGGAACAAAACTTTATGGCGCGCGCGTGGCGTTTGCAATGGGAATCGGCGATTGATTCTTACTTGAATTGGCAGCTGACGCGGGAAGAACAAGGCTGGCGTTGGCGAGCGGGCGAATTTGAAAACGGATTCTCGTTGGCGCTTGAAAACGGTGAATCATTCCGGCTCGAGGGCCGACTCGACCGCATTGATCAGCGCTTGTCTGAGGGCAAATCTCAGACCGCCGTCATTGATTACAAGGCGCGCGCGGCCGCGGCACTTCAGGCCAAACTAAAGTCAGCGGGCGAGGATGTGCAATTGCCGGTTTATGCGGCCTTGGCCGAAGCCGCGTACCCGGATTTTGAGGTAGCGGAAACTGCGTATTTGAGCATTGAGCGCAACGCCGTCAAGCAGATTGCTTATCCTGACGCCGACAATATGGGAGAAGCACATGTGACGCGTCTCCACACTCTGTTTGAAGCGATGCATGTAGCCGCGCCGCTGCCCGCGCAGGGCGTCGAGAACGTCTGCAAGTTTTGTGAAGCGCGTGGTTTATGTCGTCGCGATTATTGGCTGAATTCAGTCACGGTCAATAGTGATGGCTGAGCGGCTGGCAACATCGCGGGAAGCGCTCGCCCGCGCGGCGCTCGATCCCACGCGCAGCGTGGTGGTGGAAGCTTGCGCGGGTTCTGGCAAGACCTGGTTGCTGGTGTCGCGCATCCTGCGTTTGCTGTTGTCGGGTGCTGCGCCGTCGAGCATTTTGGCTATCACGTTCACACGCAAGGCGGCCGAGGAAATGAAGGCGCGGTTGATGCTGTGGCTCGAATTCCTGGCGACCGCAAGCGAGGCCGAGACGCGACAGTTTTTGCTGGCACGGGCATTAAATGACGCAGAGATCGATGCGTTGGTACCGCGCGCGCGCCGGCTCTTCGCCGAGGTCGCGTTCGCCACGCCGCATATTGGCATCTCAACATTTCACGGCTGGTTTCAGCAATTGTTGTCGGCAGCGCCGCTGGGATTGAGTGCGTCGGATGCCAGCATTGCCGAAAGTGAATCCCGCTTGCTCGAAGAAGCCTGGCTGATGCTGGCTGAATCACTGAATCGCGACCCGGGTTCAGCGGCTGCCGAAGCGCTGAACCGATTGTTTACTGCATGGGGCTTGCACAGCACCAAGGCGGTGTTGTGGAATTTCGTCAAGCGTCGCGCGGAGTGGAGGGCTTATGCAAAAGGCTCGCTCCATATTGATGCGATCAACGATGCTGACCCTGCGCTTACAGATGCCGCACTGGATCGTTGGCGCAGCGAATGGCGAATTGATCTGGATTCTGATCCGCTTGAAGCGTGGGTGCGAAATGCATCAGTTGAAGCCAGCCTTCGCGCGCTTGTTCAGTCCATTCTTACGACGTCAGGCTCCACGGACGCAGCTAAAAAATGGGCGCGTACGCTGGAGCTCGCAAGCGGCGCTGTAATTTTTGCCACCAGCGCTGCTGCCGACGCTGCCGCCAGTCCTGGCGTCAGTGCCACCGTATATTTTGAGGCGGTAAAAGCCGCGTGTATGACCAAAGAAAAAACGCTTCGCGTGCAGCCGTCGAAATGGGCTGATAAAGCGAATGCGTCCGACTATTTTCAGGCGATTTGCCAGTCTATTGTTGCAGTGACTGACGCACTTACCAATCGTGAAATTTATGCCTATAACCGTGATGCGCTGCTGGCGGGCACAGCACTTTTAGAGGCGTATGAAAAATTAAAAACTGACCAGCGCTCAATTGATTTTGCCGATCTTGAATGGCG
>JAYVYF010000085.1:0-17358 GCA_043784585.1 Burkholderiales bacterium | reverse complement strand
AAACATTATGATTGTGCGCGGTGAACTCGCGAAAATAATGGATTTCGGCATTGCCCGCATGACAGCTTCGGCGGTTAAGACAATGACCGGTCTGATCCTCGGCAGCCCCCGCTACATGTCACCGGAGCAAGTGGTCGGGCGCTCGCTTGATCACCGTACCGATATTTTTTCGTTAGGCGTAGTGTTGTACGAAACACTCACCAGCGTGCCGCCATTTGATGGCGATAACGTCAATGCGATCATGTATTCGACAGTCAATACCGCGGCACCGCCACCGTCTCGCGAGAACCCGGACGTACCAGCAATGCTCGATTTAATTGTCGCCAAGGCACTCGCGAAGACGGTTGAAGAGCGCTATCAGACGATGCATGAATTTGCGCACGACCTGACTGAAGTAAAACGTCAATTGGCTGCTCAAACCAAAGGCATGATAGCCAAAAAAGCGCCCTCACAGGCCAAGCTGCCTTCGCTCGAAGCGCTCGGATTGGGGCGGTTTCAAAAGCACAGCGAGGACGTTAACGAATCAAACCCGCTCAAACTTGCCAAGGATTTTGATTCATTCGATGCGACCATAAAACTCGCTGCCTTGACAAATCAAACCAGCGAGTTTGATGGCTATATTTCTGCCACCAAAAAGATGCGCGCCTACGTTGAAAAAAACAAAAGCGCCGGCCGTATTAATCCTGCGGAAGCGGATAAGGACAGCGCGACCGAAACCAGCACCAGTGGGGCCGCCAGGGAAGCCCGCGAGCGCCGCCGAGCGGAACGCAAGCTTGAGCGTCGTCGGCAGCAGGTGGAGGCCGCAAGACTGGACGCCGAGACCGAAAGCGAAGCAGAAAATTTGAGGAGCGCGCAACGACTTCCGATCATTATCATTGCGGTACTGGTGGTGCTGGTTATTGGTTTGTTGATTGCGCTATTCAAACGCTAGCACTAGCGAGGCGGTTCAGACGGTTTGTTATAAAGATGCCCGCCTATGCTGGCGCTTGGTGTTACTCAGTTTGTCGGCAATAAAAAGCCGACGAATAATCTTTCTTAAAGGTTTCTCGTGAACTCTCGCTTCATGAATACCGGCCTCAGAAATAAATTTTTTTCGCTGCTGTTATTGACGGCACTGGCTTATGGCACAAGCGCTTGTGATTCGGGCGAGGTGCGCACAGAACGTAAAAAGCTTGAGCAGGAACGAGCCGATTTTGCGGCAGAGAAAGCGCGAGCTCAGCTTGCTGCCGACGAAAAAGCGCTCGACATCAGGCGTGAGTTGAGAGAGGTCGGTCAGCGCGCTGCTGAACTTGTCAGCACCAAAGCCGCGCTCGAACGCACTACGGAGGATGCAAAACAACAAGTAGCAGCACTGGCGCTAGAAAAAACTGCCGTCGAGAAAACGTCCGCTGATGCTCAGTCCCAAGCCAATGCGCTCAACACCGCAATCGACGCGAGCAAGCAATATCAACAGCAGCAAATTGATCGCGCCAAACGAGGACGCGCGTTTAGCGAAGGTTTTATGGCCGCGCAGCAAGCCAAACTTTCTGTTATTGAATATTTTCAAGCAGAAGGCAAGTGGCCAGCGAGCAACAAGGAATTGGGGCTGCCTGCCGCTGAAAGTTATCGCACCGAAACGCTGCGCAGCTTGAATGTTGAGCCCGCGGCAAAAGCCGTGCGTATCCGGGTCAAGTTTGTTAATCAATCTGGGGCGGAACAACAATTATTGATGGTCGCAGAGACGAGTGAAGCCGGCCAGATCACGTGGATGTGCAGAAGCCCTGACGTAAAAGATATTCAGGAAATCATGCCAACGTGCCGCTATCAAGCGGGGTAGCACCCGGTCGAAATCAAATTGCGCTGCGTCGCCACCGTAAAACACCCATCGCATAGACCGCGTAATAAGCGGCCAGCGTGCCGATAACAATCATGGTTAGAGGGCTGCGCCCAAATTCCTGGGTGGCATGCAGGGAATCGGCTCCTGATCGCGTTGCCATCTGAAAAAAACGATTGCCAAGGCGCGCCACAAGCGCGCTATGCCGCCCGCCACACCAACCGCCAGCGCCGTCAGCGCAATCAGTGCGGCCAAGACCGTAGTGGCCAACAACGAAATCAGCACTGGAAAAAATATCGCTGCCAGCCAATGACGAATCGGTTTTGAGCGCTGCCGGCTGATAAGACGCCGAATCCGTACTGCCGTCTGCCAAACAATCAGCGGCACAAGGACAAAAAAATTAGCGAAGAAGGGAACGTCATAAATAGCTTGTTTTAAGTTTCACAAAAAATCCCGATCTAAATTGAGATCACGCCGAGATCAATGTTTTTGAAAAAATAGCTTATGTAATGCCAATGGGTCGCTGGAACGCAGCTATTCGTCGCTTTATTTACGGTCGCTTGCGCCTGCGCGCGCAGTGTTCGGCGAAGCCGCGGTCATGACAGCCACGCTCATCACCCAGCAGCCAAAAATACAATCAAGTTCTATGGAATTACCCACATACGGCCCGTAAAAGTGACTGTTGTCTACGTTAAGCCCAGTCCCGTATCGGTGTCTGTTTCGATATCGCTGGCACCCCATGTCACCGACGTTTCGCCAATACCAGGTTCACCAACTTTAACCACTCCGGCCACTGCGGCCGCTGGCAGGTATCAATGACCGGTTGAGCACTCGCATCGGTATGCCGTATCCGCTCGGCCGCGTTCCCTCATATTGCGCTGCTTCACGGAACATCCTTTAGCCCATCCCGTGAGTCGTACTCACTACATGATCGTGGCACCAATACGCGCCAGGAAAAATCGCAATATTCAAATTAGGGCAAAGCAGGAATTTTTTAGTGGTAATTTATCATTCTGTGTCGCATTGGTCCGTAGCGAAAAAAGCAGCGAACGCAACACAGATTTGGCAGTAACGGTAAAACATAATTTGTTTTCAATCGACGCCGCCATTTTCAATTTGCGTTCGGCTTAAGGTGAGACTGACGCCGCCGCCAAACTCACCGGCGGTCTCCACAATTTGCGGCGGATGTGGTCGGGCCCTTGACGGCGCGCCATGAAATCAGCATCACAGCGCAATTTAATACAATTCAACACTGGAAAACTAACGCGCGAGCGGCTTCACGAATCTGAGCGTCATGCGATCAGACTCACCAATCGCAACATATTTTGCACGGTCAAGCTCGCCGTCAGCGAGCGAAGGCGGAAGAGTCCAGACGCCGCTTTTATAGTCTTTGCTGTCTTTTGGATTTGCGTTGATCTCGCTCTTGGCATCGAGCTTAAAACCTGCAATTAGTGCGTGTTTGATGACATATTCTTCAGTCACATAGCCCAAATCAATTGCTTGCTTTAATTTGCTGCCCGGCTTCGCGCGGTGCTCCACCAGTCCTAAAACACCACCAGGCTTTAGGGCATCGAAAAAACTCTTCATAAAAGCATCCACATTATCGTCGTCGATCCAGTTATGCACATTGCGGAACGTCAACACAAAATCCGCGCCGCCGCCCACAGCGGTATTAGCACCATCGGGCCGAATATCAAGCGCAACAGGCGCACCAATGGGCACGATTTTCACTTTGTCATAAAGCGTTGGTTTTGCAGCCAGCTTTTCTTGAAACGATTTGATGCCGCGAACGGATTCAGCGGGATAGGCCACCGTATAGCGACCGCCAGCGCGCAAATACGGCGCCAACACTTCGGTGTACCAGCCCGCACCGGGAAATGTTTCAATGACCGACGAATCCGCTTTTACACCGAAAAACGCCAGCGTTTCTTTGGGATGCCGGAAGGCATCGCGCGCTTTATTCGCGGCACTGCGATGCTCACCCACCAAGGTTTTATCGAGACCCTCAGCTGCAGCGACCTCCACCGCGGATACCACATTTACGCCGGCAAACATGAGAAAAATACTTGATAACCCGGCGCAGGCGAAGTTTGAAAATATTCTGGAAGCGCTTGGAGACATGGGATTCTTTCGTAATTTATTTGCTGCCGACAATATAGCAATCGCCACGCATTACGCGCGCTGGTTAACAAAAAAAGTCGCCCAGACTGCGTACAGCATGGAGGACTTTTAGGTTTGACCCGATGAGATCAGGCCGCTTCGCGCGATGCCTTCTTGCGCTCATGTTCGAGCAGGAAGCGTTTGCGAATGCGAATATTTTTGGGCGTGATTTCAACCAATTCATCGTCATCGATAAATTCAATGGCGGATTCCAACGTCATCTGAATCGGCGGCACGAGCGCGACTGCTTCATCGGTGCCGGAAGAGCGCACGTTGGTCAGCTGTTTACCCTTGATCGGGTTAACGACTAAATCGTTATCGCGGCTGTGGATGCCGATCACCATACCGTTATACAAACGCTCGCCGGGTGATACAAACATGCGGCCGCGATCCTGCAATTTCCACAGCGCGTAAGCAACCGCATCGCCCTGCTCGCCCGAAAATAAGCACGCCATTGCGGCGCGATGCGATTTCGCCACGAAGCGGCGCGTATTCGTCAAACACGTGGCTCTTCAAGCCAGTGCCGCGCGTCAGGTTCATAAATTCAGTCTGAAAACCGATCAGGCCCCGAGCGGGAATGCGGTAATCTAACCGAACACGACCACGGCCATCCGGCACCATGTCCACCATGTCACCACGGCGCTGGCCAATCGCTTCCATCACCGGGCCCTGATGCGTTTCTTCAACATCAAGTGTGAGCATTTCGAATGGCTCACACTTCTCGCCATTAACTTCTTTAATCATCACACGCGGCTTGCCGACGGCCAATTCATAGCCTTCGCGGCGCATGTTTTCGAGCAAAATTGTCAAGTGCAATTCACCACGACCCGACACCATGAAGGAATCGGTATCTTCAGTTTCAGCGACTTTCAAGGCGACGTTGACGAGCAGTTCTTTGTCGAGGCGTTCACGCAACTGGCGCGAGGTAACAAACTTGCCTTCTTGGCCCGCAAATGGCGATTTGTTGACCTGAAAATTCATCGTCAATGTCGGCTCATCCACACCCAAAATCGGCAGCGCTTCGGGATTTTCCATATCTGCCAGAGTACAGCCAATCGCTAATTCTTCGATACCAGAAATCAGCACAATCTCGCCTGCTTCGGCAATATCCAGCGGTACTTTATTCAGGCCTTGAAAACCTTGCACGGAATTGACACGGGCTTTTTTTGGTGGCTTGTCACCGATTATGACCATCACATCCTGCGCCGGCTTGATCGAACCGCGACGCACACGACCGATGCCGATGCGGCCCACATAGGTCGAATAATCGAGCGCGGAAATCTGTAATTGCAACGGCGCATCCGCGTCACACTCTGGCGCGGGAACATATTTTAATACGGTATCAAACAAGGCCCGCATATCGGTCGCTGGCGTCTTCAAATCAAGCATCGCGTAACCGTTGATGGCGGACGCATAGACGACCGGAAAATCAAGCTGCGCTTCGGTTGCGCCAAGCTTGTCCATCAGCTCAAACGTGTTGTTTATCACCCAATCCGGACGCGCACCTTCACGGTCAATTTTGTTCACCACCACGATGGGGCGGAGCCCAAGCGCCAATGCCTTTTTCGTCACAAAACGGGTTTGTGGCATCGGGCCCTCAACCGCATCTACCAGCAGCAACACACCGTCAACCATCGACAATACGCGCTCCACTTCACCACCAAAATCGGCGTGGCCGGGGGTATCAACGATGTTGATGTGAACGCCTTCGTAATCTATCGCGGTATTTTTCGCGAGAATGGTAATGCCGCGCTCTTTTTCGAGGTCGTTTGAATCCATCACCCGCTCAACAATGTGCTGATGTGCGGCGAACGAACCTGCTTGTTGGAGGAGTTTGTCGACAAGCGTGGTTTTACCGTGGTCAACGTGGGCAATGATGGCGATATTTCTAAGTGCGCGTGGCATGGAATCGATTTTCTGTAGGTGGGAGAGTAAAAACGCAATAAATGCTGGTAAGTGCTTGGGATAACTCAAAATTTTAGCACGCCGTTGTGACAAATTCGAGCTATTTGTGCAGTGCGTCAAGGATGTGCAGCTTTCGCACAAGTGCTACAACGCAAACCTACGCGGCCCGCATGTTCGCCGTGAATCCAGAAGAATGACGACCTAATTCACAGCATTGGCGGTCACCTGCAGGCATATCGCCTCCAACGCCGCGCCCGTTCTTGTAGTTGGCAGCCAATGCCTGAAAATCGTCGCCCCTATTGGCTTTAAAGAACGTCGGTTGTGAATAGCATCAAGGTTGTTTGTTGCACATCCAGTCGGCGGTAGTTGCGAACGAGGCGATCAATCGAGATCGCATTTCAGCACCATTTCAGCACCAATACCCACGTCCTTCATTGCGGCAGTCATGCAATTCGTCATTGGTCACGCTCGCTTGAGCCAATTGCAAACGGCAAGTGCGCGCGCGCAATCGTGGATGGCCAAACGCATCGATGAAGACAGATGGCCCACCAAGCCAGCCAGTCAAGAACATCAACAGTTTTTCGCGCGAGCCGTGAAGCAATTCGGGATGCAATTTGCGAATACCGTAAAAATCCGGATCCTCATCCATCGAATCAAAAAACCGCGTAAAAAGCGCGTGCGCGTGCGAGTAGCCATCGACAATGTTTCAGGGCGATAATTGTTGATTCGGCATGGCATTGATAATTGCCAAGACCATATTTTACATTCGCTTAGCGCGCCACACGCGTAATGAATATCGCCCACTGGCATAATTGCAGCGATATGAAATCATCGAACCATAACAAAATCCTCGCGCTCAAAATTGATGTGGATACGCTACGCGGCACCCAGATCGGAGTACCCGCGCTGATAAGGGCGCTTAAAAAACATCAGGCCGACGCCACATTTTTATTCAGCTTGGGCCCGGACAACACCGGCCGAGCGATAAAACGCGTATTTCGCAAAGGCTTTTTAGGCAAAGTAAAACGCACATCCGCTGTCACACACTACGGCTTTCCCACGCTGCTTTACGGCACGCTACTACCCGGCCCCGACATCGGCAAACGCTGCGCTGATATTTTGCGAATCACCCGCGACGAAGGCTTCGAATGCGGCATTCACACTTGGGATCATGTGAAGTGGCAAGACGGCGTGATGAATGCGTCAGCTATGTGGACAAAAAGTGAAATGACTGCAGCACAAGATCGGTTTACAGACATCTATAAGGAACCCGCCAAAACGCATGGCGCGGCAGGCTGGCAGATGTCAAAACACGCGCTTCGCCTCACGCAGTCGATGGGTTTTGATTATTGCTCTGACGGTCGAGCGGATCCTGCTTTGGCGACACCGCACTTTCCGGTGGTAAATGGCGAAATTATCGATTGCCCGCAAATCCCGACGAGCCTGCCGACGCTCGATGAATTGATCGGTATTGACGGAATAAGTGAAACCAACGTTGCAGCGCATTTGCTTAAAATGACCGAAATGGCACCGGCTAGTAATCATGTTTTCACTCTGCACGCCGAGCTTGAAGGCATGCGTTTATTGCCAGTGTTTGAGCAACTGCTGATTGGCTGGAAAGCCCAAGGCTATAAATTAATCTCAACACGAACAATTTTTGAAACTTTACGGCGAGATCACTTGCCTTATTTCAACGCAGTCCATGGCGAAATTGTCGGGCGGAGCGGCAGTTTGTTGCTGCAAGGCCCTGCTTTTTTACCAGAAATTGTTCAATCTGAAAATTAGCAAGAACGAATACTCAAACAACCTTGTCGCACCGTTACTGAATGCGTGGACCATGAGAGAAAGCCATCAAAGCAGTATCGAGCAACGAACCATGAAGACAAACCGATAATTCAGGAGCTCGCAAACCATGTCAAACCAAATCATCGCAGATTTTGAAGTCCCGGCAACAGGCAACCAGCGTTTTGCCAGCGCCGCTTTCCGCGGGCATCCTTATATTCTTTATTTTTATCCAAAAGACGACACGCCTGGCTGCACCGTTGAGGGAGCGGATTTTCGTGACCGCTATGAAGAATTCAAAAAAGCCGGTTACATGGTGTTCGGCGTGTCGCGGGATTCGCTAAAGAGCCACGAGAGATTCAAGGCAAAGATGAGCTTTCCGTTTGAGCTGCTTGCAGATGAAGAAGAAACGCTTTGCAAACTATTCAATGTGATCAAAGAAAAAAATATGTACGGTAAAAAAGTGTTCGGCGTTGATCGCTCAACCTTCATTATCGGCAAGAATAATGAAGTCTTAAAGGAGTGGCGTGGCGTGAAAGTGGACGGCCATGTTGGCGAAGTATTGAGCGCCGCAAAATCCATGCAATAATCAAAACAGTATTTCCGGTTTGACCCAGAATAATCGCGAACGCAGACACGAATTGAGTACAACCTTAATATTAAATACCCTCTTGAGGCGACCGCCACAAGAGGGTTTTTCGCTTCTGAATCAAGCGATATTCTTTATCACCTGTTGACGTCCCACGCATTTACGAGAGGATCACGCTTTGGCTACCAAATCCAGAAAAGATGCAGTTGCGACTTCTGATAACGCCGCTTTGGCAAAATCGGCACAGCATAAAATGTTTGTGCTGGACACTAACGTGCTGATGCACGATCCCACATCATTATTCCGTTTTGAAGAGCACGACGTTTATCTGCCAATGATCACGTTGGAAGAACTGGATAACAACAAAAAAGGCATGACTGAAGTAGCCCGCAATGCGCGCCAAGCCAGCAGGTTTCTGGATGAAATTGTTTCCAGCCAGGAAGGCGAAATCGAAACCGGCATCCCGTTAAAAGAATTTGGCACACGCCAAGCCAGCGGTAGGCTGATGCTGCAAACACGGCCAATCACGCTCGATTTTCCGTCGGCGTTGCCGGACAGCGGCAAAGCTGACAACCAGATTTTGGCGGTAGCGCTTGACCTGCAACATCACCACCCCAAACGCAGCGTAGTGCTGGTGTCGAAAGACATCAATATGCGAATCAAAGCGCGTGCCATTGGCGTCTCGGCCGAAGATTACTTCAACGATAAAGTATTGGAAGACACCGATCTTTTGTACACCGGTGTGCGTGAATTGCCGAAAGATTTTTGGGACAAGCACGGCAAGGACATGGAATCGTGGCAGGAGCACGGTCGCACCATGTATCGCATCAAGGGGCCGTTGGTGGCGAGCATGCACATCAACGAATTCGTGTTTCAGGACGACGATAAACCGTTTTACGCAATGGTGGCAGTGCTCGACGGCAAAAGCGCGGTACTCAAAACGCTTAAAGATTACACGCACCAGAAAAACAATATTTGGGGGATCGTCGCCCGCAATCGCGAGCAAAATTTTGCGCTCAATGTGTTGATGGATCCCGATCTTGATTTCGTCACGCTGCTGGGCCAAGCAGGTACGGGCAAAACGCTGCTCACGCTCGCCGCAGCCTTGATGCAGACGCTCGAATTCAAGGTGTATTCCGAGATCATCATCACGCGCGTCACGGTGCCAGTAGGCGAAGACATCGGCTTCCTGCCGGGCACGGAAGAAGAGAAAATGAATCCGTGGATGGGCGCGCTGGAAGATAACCTTGACGTACTCAACAGCTCGGACGACGAGGCAGGTGATTGGGGTCGTGCCGCGACCCGCGATTTGATTCGTTCGCGAATCAAAGTGAAGTCGCTTAACTTCATGCGCGGGCGAACTTTCCTGAATAAATTCCTGATCATCGACGAAGCGCAAAACCTGACTCCCAAACAGATGAAAACTCTCATTACCCGCGCAGGCCCTGGCACCAAGGTTGTCTGCCTGGGCAATATTGCGCAGATCGATACGCCTTATTTGACGGAGGGCTCATCTGGGTTGACGTATGTCGTGGATCGATTCAAAGGCTGGAACCATTCAGGCCACATCACATTGCAGCGTGGTGAACGTTCTCGCTTAGCCGATCATGCAGCAGAAGTGTTGTAGCGCCTGTGCGTCAGCCGTCTCATAACGCATGATGAAAAGCACCACAATCGCGCTCGTGGCTACGTTCCTTGTGGCGAGCGAGATTGCGGTGATGCCTGTGGCGGTCACCCAGCCAGCCGAACCACTGGCTGAATCGGCTACCGCAGGACCATCGACTACGAAGCTACCCGACTCACCCGCGCGGCAGCAATTTAAGAAACTTTCCGAAGCCGCACCCGAAGAAGCCCAACTTGCATCAAAAAAACAAATTCGATCCGACTCACTGACTTTAGCGCGAGATTCAAACGTACCCAAACGTCCCGCAGCGGAAAACGTACAGCGTCTTGAGGAAATTCGTGTCTTTGGCAAAAGCGATCCAGAAGACTACGTTGCCCCGAAGCCCGCGCCGATGCTAGTTTTTAGAGCCTTACTTGAGCGACAGCGACCCATGACACCCAAAGAAATTGCACAAGCTGGCTTATGTTTTATTGGTCTTTGCAGCATCTATGCGCCGGACGGAGCGCCGATTGAAGATACACCAGAACAGCGCGCAGAACGTCGTAAAAATGCGCCCCCATCACAACTGCGCGGGACATTGTAGTGAACGTGAAAGTGGACTAGAAAGTAATGCGGACTCGAAATTATCGCGTCTCAACCAATAGAGAAATACAGATTTAATTGCTGAGCCTATTCGACACCCTGATTTAGAACATCACGCTTAACCAACATACTAAAAATTGAACCCCCCATGCTGGTCTCACCGAAATGAAACGTAGTTTTTACATAATTCTGGCCGCGCAATTTTTTTCTTCCCTCGCCGATAATGCGCTGCTAATTGCCGCGATTGCACTGCTCACCGAACTTGACGGGCCGGCATGGTTAACACCGATTTTAAAAATATTTTTCACCTTGTCGTACGTCCTACTTGCGCCGTTTGTGGGCCCGTTCGCCGATGCATGGCCCAAGGGCAAGGTAATGTTTGCCACCAATACCGTCAAGGCAATTGGCTGCCTCATCATGCTTTTCTATGCACTGATTGGCGAACTCGGAATAGATGAATATGTAGTGGTGCTGTTCGCCTACGGTGTCGTCGGGCTGGGTGCAGCGGCCTATGCACCCGCCAAATACGGCATCGTCACAGAATTGCTGCCGCCCGAAAAATTAGTCGTGGCGAATGCATGGCTAGAGGGGCTTACCGTATGCTCAGCGATCATTGGTTTCGTGCTTGGCGGACTGCTCATCAAGCCGCAAAACGCTGCGCGCCTGTTGCAATTTGACATGCCCTACATCGATACCGGCATCGACACGCCGGCTGAAGCCGCTATTGCGGTCATTATTTTTTTCTATGCGATTGCCGCGATTTTCAATATGTACATCGCTGATACAGGCGCTCGCTACGCCAGGCAAACCCAAAATCCGCTGCAATTATTCACTGAATTTGGCCATTGTTTTGTCACCCTCTGGCGCGATAAGCTGGGTCAAATTTCGCTAGGCGTCACCACCCTGCTGTGGGGCGCGGGGGCAACGCTGCAATTTATCGTGTTGCGCTGGGCGGAGAAAAGTCTGGGCATGGCGCTGGATAAAGCATCTGTTTTGCAGGGCATTTTTGCGTTCGGGATTGCGTTTGGAGCCGTTTTAGCCGCGCGCACGATTCCATTAAAAAAATCCCTGCGCGTGTTGCCCGCGGGTATCGCAATGGGCGGCTTGCTCATGATGATGACACTGGTGACCTACATGCCGCTGGTCTATGCATTAATGATTGCGGTAGGCGCCATGGCTGGGTTTTTTGTGGTGCCGATGAATGCGTTGCTGCAACATCGTGGCCACGTGCTGTTATCCGCCGGAAACTCAATCGCGGTACAAAATTTTAATGAAAACTTGTGCATTTTAGTAATGCTGTCGATCTACGCATTTATGCTTTCGATCGACGTCCACATCAACGTGGCCATTATTATCTTTGGCACGTTCATGTCCTCTGCGATCGGGCTGGTCAGTTGGAAGCATTATTACAACCAGCGCACATTTGGCGATTCGGAACACATCATCGGCATCGAAAAAGGTGAGACAGTAGAGCACTTTAATCAGCGTCCGCATTGAACGTCGCAGCTTATAGTCGTCGGCCTAAATTCGTCTTGGTTCGTCCTGATTCCTTCAGTATTGCTCGCGACTACCTTGGCATGCGTGAAATTCGTAATTCATCTTTGCTCTTTTCCAACTTCGATACCCATTTCGGGCCTCGCGCCAGTGCTACGCCCACGGCCAGTGCATCCACAATCGTCAAATGAACAATGCGCGACGTCATGGGGCTATAGACTTCCGGATCTTCATCTACTTCGGCATTAAGCGTGATGTGGGATATGGCTGAAAGCGGAGAATGTGGAATTGTGATCGCAATAACGGTAGCACCCGCCTCCCGCGCCAGCTCAGCACTCCGACATAATTCACGGGTACGGCCTGAGGCAGATATTGCGATCACTACGTCGCCTTTATTGAGCAATGGTGCAGATAAATTATTCATATGCGAATCCGAATAATGAATGGCCGGCATGCCAAGCCGGAAAAACTTGTATTGCGCGTCTTGTGCGACAACCGATGAGTTGCCCAGCCCGTAAAACTCAATGCGGGCAGCCTTGGTAAGCGCCCTGATAGCCGCATCCATTGCACGAATATCAAGCGCCTTGCCAACGCGCATGAGTGTGCCTGCGGCGCGATCAAATACCTTGGTGACAATATCACCAGGACGGTCATTTACGGTTACGTCGGCGTGCACATAAGGCACTCCGGGTGCAGAATCTGCCGCCAGGGTTTGTGCAAGTTTCAGCCGAAAATCAAGGTAGCCATTGAGCCCCAAAGACCGACAAAAGCGCACTACCGTCGGCTGCGAGACTGCAGCCTTCTTTGCAAGCAGGGCGATTGATGCATCAATCACCCACTGTGGGTGCTTCAACACCAGATCTGCGACCCGCTGCTCAGAGGCGGACAATCCAGACCGAAGGTTGCGCAATTTGGTAAGCATAGTAAGCGTGTTTCTCGACGAAGATGAAGTAATTTTGGAGCTGAAAGTGTAGCGAAATTACATATTACGGCAATTATCGGTAAGAACGATAGCTAGCGCTTGGCCAAAGTTTGGCAAAGCTGTTACTGAATAAATTATGTTACAAAATTACTACAAATATTTTTATTACGTAACTTTACTATATAATTGGTCTTTGATAAATGGAAACTAGGTGTTACCCATGAATCTTTTAAATCCCGTTGTGAAGCGCGTCACTGAGCGAATTCAGGTTAAAAGCACGATCAGCCGCGCAGCTTATCTTGCGCATATAGATCGTGCCGTCGCACACCGAAACGCAACGCGGCGTCAGGGCTTGTCTTGCAGCAATTTGGCGCATGTCGCCGCATCCGCTCCCGGTAACGACAAGATTTGGCTGGCGCAGACAAAAGTACCGAATATCGGCATTGTCACGTCATATAACGACATGCTTTCCGCGCATCAGCCCTACGTACGCTTTCCAGATTTGATCAAAAAAACTGCGCGTGAAAACGGCGCAACTGCGCAAGTGGCAGGAGGTGTTCCGGCGATGTGCGATGGCGTGACGCAAGGCCAGCTAGGGATGGAGCTGTCGCTGTTTTCGCGCGACATCATTGCGCAAGCGACCGCGATCTCACTTTCACATGATGCATTCGATGCAGTATTGCTATTGGGTGTGTGCGACAAGATCGTGCCGGGGCTTTTAATTGGAGCCCTCGCCTTCGGAAATTTACCTGCGATATTTGTTCCGGCGGGGCCAATGGCATCCGGCCTCTCAAATTCAGAAAAAGCCGCAGTTCGGCAGCGCCACGCGCAAGGCCTCGCCACTCGCGATGAACTTTTGCAAGCGGAAATGAGCGCCTATCATGGCATCGGCACCTGCACGTTTTATGGCACCGCAAATAGTAATCAGCTCATGATGGAAGTCATGGGCTTACATGTACCGGGAGCAGCATTTGAACATCCTGATTCACCCCTGCGCGACGCGCTGACCGCTGAGGCAACGCGAAAAGTGCTGGCGCTCGCAGCGAACAGGTCGCGCTTGGCGGATGTCGTGGATGAACGTGCCGTCGTCAATGCGATTGTGGCGCTGCTGGCGTCTGGCGGATCTACAAATCATACGATTCATCTGGTGGCAATTGCCGCCGCGGCAGGCATCTTGATCGATTGGAATGATTTTGCCGAGCTGTCATCCGTGGTGCCACTTATGGCGCGCATCTATCCTAATGGTGATGCTGACATTAATATATTTCATGCGGCTGGCGGCACCGGCTACCTCATTCGTGAGCTATTGCATTCCGGATTTTTGCACTCTAACGTAAACACGGTTCTTGGCAGCGCAGACGGGCTGCATGCCTATGCACGCGATGCGAAGCTATCTGGCACGGAGGTTGTTTGGAAAGACAGCAATGTCGCACCTGAACGTGCGAGCGGTCATCACGATGTATTGCGGCCCTCTGCAACCGCATTTTCGCCAGAAGGCGGGTTGCGCCTGGTAGCGGGAAATTTAGGCCGTGCCATTGTCAAAACATCGGCCGTCAAACCGCAACATCGCCGTGTGGTGGCACCCGCCATCGTGTTTGAAACTCAAGAAGCATTGCTCACCGCCTTTAAAGCCGGCGAACTTAATCGCGATTTTGTCGCCATCGTAATCGGTCAGGGGCCGCGTGCGAATGGCATGCCGGAACTGCACAAATTGGTGCCGCCGCTTGGCGCGCTGCAAGACCAAGGCTTTAAAGTTGCCCTCGTCACCGATGGCCGCATGTCGGGTGCATCAGGTAAAGTCCCTGCCGCAATCCATGTATCGCCTGAAGTGATGCTTGACGGCCCCATTGGGCGCGTCAGAACCGGCGATATGATCACGCTTGATGCTGAAGCTGGTGTCCTGAGTGTTGATCTCGCCGAAGCTGAATTAAATCTGCGCAACGTGACCAAACCCATAACCGATCAGTACGGCATGGGTCGCGAATTATTCGCGGGTCAGCGCGACAGAGCGCTTACTGCGGAACAAGGTGCAGCGACATTTTCAATACATTACGCAGAGACAGTTTGATGGACGCTCAACAACTTTTAAACCTAGCGAAAACAGCGACCGTTATTCCCGTTATTGTTATTGGAAAAATTGACGATGCCGTACCACTCGCAAATGCCTTGGTGGCGGGCGGCCTCAATGTGCTTGAAGTAACGCTTCGAAGCGATGCGGCAATGGGCGCGATTCGTGACATCGCCGCAAACGTCAAAGACGCACACGTCGGTGCCGGTACGGTACTGGATGGAGCGCAGTGGCAAGCCGCAGCGTTGGCAGGCGCTACCTTCATGGTCAGCCCTGGCTTCACAGAAAATATTGATCGCGTTGCCAAGCGCGGTGACATCCCGTGGTTACCAGGCGTCAGCAGTGCAGCCGACGTAATGCGCGCACGCGATGCGGGCTATACGTTTCAAAAGTTTTTCCCTGCCGAACAAGCTGGCGGCGTCCCGATGCTGGCAGCCTTCGGAGGACCGTTTAGCGATATCGTATTTTGTCCCACCGGCGGGATTGGCATAGCAAATGCACCTTCATACCTCGCATTAAAAAACGTGGTCTGTGTGGGCGGGTCGTGGGTCGTGCCACGTAATTTGATCGCAGCGAAAAACTGGCAGGCCATCACTGAGTTGGCTACGGCCGCACAAAAACTAAGTCACGGACAACAGGTGCGCGTTTAAAGAACTTTGGCAATTCACGCTTTGTACATTTGTCGTAGGTTACGAATAGTGATGTCTAGTTGTATGTTGACAATACTTAATTTTCTTTGGGTAAAATTTTATGACCCAAGCAAGTAAAACGTTGACATTTGCCAACGACTCCCGAAAGCTAAGTTCAGAAGCAAATGGCGTTTACGGCATTCCTCATCTCGTCAGAATCGGACGCAATGGCAAAGTAGTCAACGTGCACCGTGGCTATTGTGAGGAGGGGTTTGACGTAGTCGTTGCCAAGATCAACACAGCACTTGCAGCGCCTCATGAATCTAAATCTTGAGGTAAAGAATGTAGTGAAGCATCAAGCTGATGCGGCACATTAAAATCTAAAAAATTTAACGTCTGCATTTTTGCTGTTGCCCCTCTTAAGCAACACCTGGAGGCCCACAATAATGCGACCGTCACCCGTCAATATGCTGCCTAATATTCGCAAACACTGTGTGAAAAGCTTCCGCTGTGAGTCGCCGCGTATTGGTGTTGTAACGCGAGCAATGGTAGCTGTCAAATAGCGTACGGCCATTCGGTAAATTGTGAACCGCGGCGTGCGTAAATTTTGCGGTGCTGACTTTATAGCCCAGCGCGGTGAGTACCGCGTTATGCGCGATGGTTCCGAGCGCCACAATGCGGGTGTCAGTATTCAATCCCTCCAGCTCATTCTTCAAAAACCTGTTACATGTTTTGATCTCATCAGTGGTCGGTTTGTTGCCCGGCGGGAGACATTTTACGGCGTTTGATATTCGCGCATCAATAAGCTTTAAACCATCATTGACGTTGGCGGATATTGAATTTGAAGCGAAGCCAAATTTATACAGTGTTTCGTAAAGCAAGATACCAGCATGATCGCCCGTAAAAGGCCTGCCGGTGGCGTTTGCACCGTGCATGCCGGGGGCCAGACCGACCACCAGCAGCTTGGGCGAATCGGCACCGAATGGGGGAACAGGTTTGCAAAAATACGCGGGATATTCTGCTTTGACGTCATCCAAGAAAGTAGCCAGGCGAAGACATTGGCGGCAACCAGCATCGTAGGCAAGGGCATTAGGCAATTGCATCATTTTTTTCTTCATATCTGCACAAGTTTCTGTGTGTTTCCGAGGCTGCAAAATAAAAAAAGGTACGGAAATCCGTACCTTTTTTCTTGAATAAAATTTTCAACTAAACGCGCCGACGGTACTCACCGGTGCGCGTATCAACTTCAATTTTGTCACCATTTTCACAAAACAGCGGCACCGAAACCATGAAACCCGTGCCCACCAGCGTGGCCGGCTTCATCACCTTGCCGGACGTGTCGCCGCGCACTGCCGGATCGGTCGCGATTTCGCGCTCTAGCGAATTGGGTAGCTCAATGGAAATGGCTTTGCCATTGTAGAACGTCACTTCGCAAGCCATCGCATCTTGGAGATAGTTCATGGCATCGCCCATGCTTTCAGCTTCTACTTCATATTGGTTGTATTCGCCATCCATGAACACGTACATCGGGTCAGAGAAATACGAGTAGGACACTTCTTTTTTCTCGAGTTGAACAGTTTCAAATTTGTCGTCGGCCTTGTAAACCGTTTCCATGCCGGAAGCAGTTAACAAGTTCTTGAATTTCATTTTAACGACCGCTGCGCTGCGCCCGCCTTTGTTGTATTCGGCTTTTAGTACCACCATTGGGTCCTTGCCGATCATCACGACGTTTCCGGCGCGGAGTTCTTGGGCAAATTTCATCATAAGTTAAGCTTTCGAGCAGTTAGTGA
>JAYVYF010000084.1:0-2029 GCA_043784585.1 Burkholderiales bacterium | reverse complement strand
GGGACGCGAATTGGGATTCAATGAAGTCGGCATTAGCGATACCGATCTGGCTATTGAAGAAAAATATTTGCAGCAGTGGCTTGAACAAGGTCGCCACGGCACTATGGATTATATGGCGCGTCACGGCGTCAAGCGCAGCCGACCTGATGAACTGGTACCGGGGACAGTACGCGTAATATCCGTCAGGCTAAATTATGTCGCACCAAATGCGAAAGAAAGCTGGGGCGTACTTGAAGACCCAGACGCCGCCTATATTTCGCGCTATGCCCTCGGCCGCGATTATCACAAAGTAATGCGACATAAATTACAAAAGCTTGCCGACAAAATTATCGCCGAAGTGGATGATTTTTCATACCGCGTGTTTACCGATTCAGCACCCGTCATGGAAGTTGCCTTGGCGCGCAAGGCAGGGCTGGGCTGGCGCGGCAAACATACGCTGCTGCTGTCGCGCGAGGCGGGCTCAATGTTTTTTTTGGGCGAGCTATTTACCAATTTGCCGCTCACGGCCGATGGCCCTGTCAGCGAACATTGCGGCACCTGCAGCAAGTGCATTGATATATGTCCGACACGCGCCATCACGGCACCCTATCAGCTCGATGCACGGCGATGTATTTCGTATCTGACCATTGAAAATAAAGGCGCGATCCCGGAAGAGTTTCGCGAAGCCATGGGCAATCGGATTTACGGTTGCGATGATTGCCAACTGGTTTGTCCGTGGAATAAATACGCAAAGCTCGCCGCTGAAATTGATTTCAATATTCGTCATCAACTTGATGATGTCACGCTCATCGAGTTGTTTAGCTGGACGGAGCAGCAGTTCAATGACCGCATGGAAGGCAGTGCGATCAGGCGTATCGGCCATGACGCGTGGAGTCGAAATATTGCGGTGGCAATAGGTAATGCGCTCGCCGATATGAATCTGTCCGTCGCTAAAAAAATGACTCTTCACTCCGCACTTGATCAGCGTTTGGAATCATCGAGCGCAATGCTACGGGAACATATCGAGTGGGCGCTCGTACAGGCAATGCGCTAATTCGCTGCAACGCGATGGATGAATTAAGCGCGCATCGCGTCGTGGATTGAGGTCGCTAAAAATACAAAAAATTCTGGAGGTAAGCCGTACTCGGGCTTGAATTAAAAATCATTCTTACCGGAGTAGCTTGAAAAAATTTATCCATCATTTCTCTTGGGCGTTGCGTTTGCTGGCTTCTCGGCATTGGCTTGTGCACGAGCACCCATGACACCGGTTATCAACGACAAACCCAAAACAGCAAATTGCAGCCAATAAGAATGCGCTGACAAAAAGGCCACTGCGAAGCTAAAAATGCCGCAATGGAAGTCCGCAAAGACGAGAAAGATGATGACCTGAAAGCATGCGTCAAAGGCGTAATGACGAAGAAAGAACCAAAGTAATTAGTGGTCATTCTCCGACATAGAAAAACCCCGCCATGCGGGGTTTTTCTATTAAGCAAGCCAAATTAACTAACGCACCTGGTTGTTGTGCTTTTGTTTGTAGATGTTCGCACTTTGCTTGTCTTCAGCGTGTTGAATACCGGCTTCTTCACGCGCGCTCACGTGACCATTGCGGCCAGCTTTGGCTTCTTTATGCTCCACATGCGCCTGACCGCGCTCCAGCTTGGCCGTTTCCTTTTTCGTGAGTTCGCCCGACTTCACACCCGCTTCAATACGCTGTTGCTGGTTAATATTGCGCTGCACTTTGGCCTGCGTCCGCTTCGACGAGGCTGAATCTGGATTACCTTTCTGTGCATTGTGCTTCTCGCGATAAATATCCTGGCTGACCTTGTTTTGTTCGGCCTGCAACCGCGCTTTTTCAGCGACACTCAAGTTGCCATCTTTCAGCGCACGCGCTTCATCGCGATTAACTTTTGATTCCTGCCCCTCAAGCCGTGCCGCTTCTCGTGAATTCAGCTCACCCGATTTCAGACCTTGCTCAATACGTTGTTGCTGATTAGCATTACGCCCAACTTCTGTCGCACTTGTTTGTGCCATTGCGGATGCAGAAATTGCA